>NZ_WKZK01000017.1:0-71222 GCF_009680135.1 Eubacterium sp. BIOML-A2 | reverse complement strand
GAAGTAAATACAGTATAATGTCCATGAGCATTGTCTCCTTGGTTTAAGGTTGGTTTGGCGATTGACATTATACCAGAAAAAGGGAGGTCAATGCTCTTTTTATTGCAAACTCCCATAAAATCAAGGTTTAACAATAAAAAAAGGTAGTGAAACTTGACACTACCATCATATTTAAGGGGGAGGATTATATGTTAAAAGTTTTGATTATAGATGATGAAGAGAAGGTCTGCAGACTGATCCAGTGCCTGATTGACTGGGAGTCACTCGGTCTGCATATCGCAGGTATATGCCATGACGGACTGCTGGCCCTGGATATGGTAAAAGAAACTTCTCCGGACATTATCATTACCGATATCCGAATGCCAGGATGTGATGGACTTACCCTGATACGGGCTGCAAAAGAATTCAATCCCGGAATTCATTTTATTATTATCAGCGGTTATGGGCAGTTTGACTACGCACAGCGTGCCATTCAATACGGTGTTTCTGATTATATTTTAAAGCCAATCAAAGAAAAAGACCTAAAGGCAACACTAGTCTCAATCGTAGAAAAGCAACAGTCAATGGAATCGCATAAGCAGCAGGATGAAGCAATCCGAAAAGAGTTAAATTCGACTCAGGAACGCATCAAATCCAATTTCATCAACGATCTGATTTTAAACCCGCAGATCATACAGGCCTTCCATTCGATTGAAGATATCAACCGGACTTATTACACCGATTTTAAGGAATCTGCTTTTACTCTGCTTTGCATTTATCTTGACACCCCTGATGAGAATGGACGGACAATTGTCAGTGATTTTCTGGTGAATAAAGCAGCCGGGATCATTGATTCTGAAACAGGGCAATATCATGACTGTTCCATGACCGTTTCCGGCAAATACATATATTGCCTTGTCAATGACAATGAAGAACAGCTTTCACACATTTACCAGACTTCCAAAAGCATCCGGGGCGCCCTGCTGTCATTAAAAGAAATCTTTCCTGAACTTCATGTGATACTGCTTCAAAGCGGTATTAAGAACACTTTTGCAGAAATCACCGATTGCTTTGGAGAGATAGAATCTGCACTGTGTGAAAAAGTCCTCTCAGGGAGCGATGCCATTTATTCCTATTCCCGGATACCGATATGTAAAAATCAAGTATCGGACTTTATCACCCCCTCTTTCAGAAGCCAGTATCTTAGTTATGCAGAGACATTCCAGTACGAAAAGCTGCGGGAATTTCTTTCTGGTCTTGCGCATCAGCTTGTCCATCTGGACTCTGTTACGGGCGCGTTCATCCGACGGGTATACAATGAAATTGTTACACTCTTTTTATTCTGCCTGAATCAGCATAAAATCAATGTATCTTCGGACGAGCTGACTGATAAATGGAATACTTGTTTTCTTTCCTTTACTTCTGTTTATGATGTTTTTTCTTATCTCGCCGAAGAACAATGTGCTTTGCTTCAGGACTGGAAATCCCATAAGAAGAAAGCGCAGTCCAAAGCTGTACTTACAGCGAAACAATATATCAACGAGAATTATGAGCAAAGCCTGACACTGGAACAGATTGGGCAGGTAGTCGGTCTTAACGCCTCTTATTTTTCGAATATCTTTAAGAAGGAGACCGGGATCAGCTTTATTGAATACCTGACAGATGTCCGCATTCAGAACGCCAAAGACCTGCTCACAGAGACAGATCTGGAAATCATTGAGATAGCCGAACGTACCGGCTTCCATGACTTGAAATATTTTATAAGGTGCTTCCGCAAGACTACCGGAATGACTCCTGCAGCTTACCGAAAACTTTTTTCCTGACATACGGGTGAGAACATGAAAAAAACTTATTATCATATACTTTGTACATTCTCTGTCATTCTGGTTGTGTTATCCGACATTGCCGTCTGTCTGACAGTGATCCCCGGGAAGATCTCTTATACAGCACTGTTCTTTTTACTGGCAGCAGTCCATATAGCATTGTTCGTTTATATTTGGTATTTTCTCCGCAGGCCGCAGAAAATCCTAAAAGAAGCTTGCAGGGATTATAATTCCATGCAGGATTTTGATGCCTTTCTGGCATCTGCTTCTCCCTTTCTGTCCGAAGATCTGCTGCATATGATGTATGATTTTAAACATCAAAAAATAGATTTTGCAAAGTCTCAAAAACAGGCGGAATATCTTGCGCTGCAGAACCAGATTAATCCGCATTTTTTGTATAATACACTGGAAGCCCTGCGGGGGGATACACTTTACGAGGGATTGAAGACCGTTTCATCGGTCATTGAGGCACTGGCTACCTTTTTCCGTTATACAATTACCGATACCGGCAATCTGACTACGATGGAGAATGAATTGGACCATACAGAAAATTACTTTATCATACAGAAATACCGGTTTGGGGATAAAATTAATATGAACGTTATCTGGCCGGATGACAAAAACGAGGTTCTTACCCTGCTCATTCCTAAACTGACGCTCCAGCCAATCATTGAAAATTCAATCTTCCACGGACTTGAAAAAAAGAGCGGGAATGGGAAAATTACGATTTCGATTGAAACCACAGAACGGTTCCTGTTTATCAATATTTCAGACACAGGCATTGGCATGACGCACGATATTCTGCATCGGATCAATGCATCTCTCGAGAATCCTGCCAAACCGCCAGCCCCCACAGGGAAACAGGAACGCCAAAGCATTGCGCTTCAGAATGTAGCACGCAGGATAAAACTTCTGTTCGGCAATGAATACGGCCTCCATGTCTACAGTACTCAGGGAATCGGAACCGATGTCCGTATCATCCTGCCCAAAATACAGAAAAGGAACCTGACTCTATGAAAAAGGAATTATTTCGTATCTTCAATCTGTCGATTCGCCAAAATCAAAGTGCAGTCCTTTCGAACCTCTATCTGCAGGTTTTTGAAGGGGAGCATACTGGAATTCTTTTTAATAGTTTTTATGAGAGAACAGCTTTCTTAGATTTTATTGATGGTAAAATTTCTGAAGTAGAAGGAATCATTTATTTCGAAGAGACTGCTGTTACATATCAGGATTATATCCGTTCATATAAAAAGGAAACGGCGATTATCTATGAGTCCAGCCGTCTGATGAACAGCCTTTCCGTATATGAAAATTTATTTTATGAACAGCTTTCATTTTTATGGATTACGGCTAAAAAGTATAAGAAAATGGCAGAAAACCTGTTCGAATTCTTTCACCTGTCTTTAGATGTTAATCAAAAAGTGAAGTCGCTGACCAATTTTGAACGAATTGCAGTTGAGCTGGTCAAAGCATTTCTGCAGGGAAAGAAACTAGTTTTTTTATCGAATGCCGCCTCTCTTTTAGATGCCGGTGAATTCGAACAGCTTTTATCTATTCTCAAGGTATTAGAAAAGCACGGTATCACGTTCCTTATCGGAGAGACTTTTGATATCCGTCTCTTTCGGCTCACGTGTACGCTTCATCTGATAAAGAACGGACAGACCCTCCGAATCCTGCCGCGCTCTCAGATCTGCCAGGAAGAGATTCAGAGGTCACTTGGCTCATATTCTGTTCTTCGTCATCAGAAAAGCCATCATCAGGACAAGGATATCAAAGAATCCGTTCTGGCCTTCGATAATGTGCAGGATATATTGCCTGCCCCGCTGTCGTTTACGCTGAAAAAGGGGCAGATCTTGAAAATCATCTGTTCCAGTAACCGCGAAACAGATTATCTTTTATCGATCTTGAGACGGAGAGCATCAGCCGGCAACGGCAGTATACTTTTCAGGGGACAGCCTTTACAGTCAGTCTCTCTGAATCAGTATCTGAAAAGCTGCGGAATCATTGAATCTAATCCGCGCCGGACCGTACTTTTCCACAACATGACCGTGCTCTATAACCTCTGTGTACCGCTTGACAGCAAAATCCATAATTTCTGGACCAATCCAGGCAATCAAAAGGGGGTTGAATACACGCTTAAGGATATAATTCCTCCAGGATATCTCCAGATGAATATCGATCAGGTGCCAATGGAAATTGTACAGAAAGTCATCTACTGCCGCTGGCTTTTATATGTTCCCGAATTACTGGTCTGCATGAACCCTTTTTCCATTATAGATACTTCCTTAAACCAGATTACGCTGGACATGCTGCGGCTTCTCTCTTCAAAGGGAATCGCCGTGCTGATTATCTCTAATAACTGGACTATGGATACAGAAATAGAAGGAGAAGCAGTATTTTTAACACAAGAATAAATAACAGGGAACAATGCGAACAGTTCAGGCAGGACTGAGCTGTTACGTACAATGATTATTCTTGCGGCCCGCCGGCCTCCTCCTGCCCCTCATTTTCAATCTCCATAATTTCCGTATCCGCCTCCTGTGTGATTCTTTCATTGAGATACAAAATTCCTTTTGCCGTAGCCGTATTTTTGCTTATATGTATTTTGACTCTGTTTTCCCGGATCTGGACGTCATTTTCCTCCAATTCCTTGGAAAACTGCTTAAAGTTGCTGCTCAACTGTTTTTGAAGCTCTTCTTTTGTGTATGGTTTCTCTTTGGACGTATAGGATCTTACGATTTTGCTGCCATAGGATAGCGGAAGATAAAAGTTCTCGCCCAGTTTGAGTTGATGCTCATTGGTATACATCTCCCACTCTTTGTAATCATTTTTCACGGTTCCCGCGGAGATGTACCAGGAACCTGCCTTGATATAATACAGCCGCCGCTGTGACTTTTCATAATATTTCTTTTTATACGTTGTGCTGATCGAGTCCTCGTAATTCAACTGCGTATCTGCAAATATATCGGCGTCGGACTTCTGATACTGGTAACCGGTCACTTCCCCCGCGTCATTAAGCACCTCTATCCTGCCGGTTACAAGTACATCCCCTTTCGCCACGGTGTCGCCCACATGAACCTGTGGAATACCGGATCTAGTAATAATGCTGGTAATGACGCCATCCTTTGTAGCTATCAGATCGCTGGGCGTCTCCGTTTCCTTTCCCGCATCCGGAGATGCATCCCCCTGGCCTTCTGCTCCCGCACCATCGGCACTTTCTGATTCTTCCCGGAAAGTGTCCTCATTCTCCTTAATCTGAATGCGCAGCCGGCTTCCATCTATGGAGGCGGATACCCAGACAATATCGTCATACTCTTTTCGGATATCTTTTACAATCTGCGCGCAGTCTACTTTCTTTTTTGCCATATGCGGGGACACATCTTTCGTCTCAAGAAATTCCAGCAACGTCTCGTTTGTCCATTTTTCATTGCCCTCAAAATGGATATCCCATATAAAACTCGAATAGAAATATAAGAGGCCAAGACAAAGAATAAAGCTGATAAAAAAAAGCTTTCGCTTTCTGTATCTGTGCAGAAAGAAAGGAAGACCGTTTCTCTGGACAAGTAAAACTTTTGTATGAGTCTTCCTGACAATCGGCCTGAGTCTGCGGAATCCCTTCAGGCTCATATACATCTCGTATGCATTCCCGCAGGGATTCAGCCCCCAAATATAGATCTGGTGATGGCGGCACAGGTTCAGGAAACGTTCCGGGGAATAGCCTTCCACCCGGATTTTTACATACCCGTGAATATAGCGAATGATTGACTGAATCACTGTTTCCTTACCTCACTTACAATATTCTAGTGATAAAATCCTGCCTGTTATTTTCATCTCATCATTCGTATAATATTCGATCTGCAGATTCTTTCCCTGCAGCCTGATCTGATATCCCTTGGTCTGTACACGGATCAGGACATCCGTGTACTCTATAATGCCCCGGTAATTCTCAATGCAGACTTCTCCTGCCCCTATGATGGTCACAACAGCCGCCCCGAGGACTACGTCTTTTGGCATGCTGGCTGCAGAGGCCAGCTTTTCCTTTATTTTTTCATTTTCTATTTCTCTTCCCATATAGAAATGCCACACATACGCCCTTTATTTGTAGTATATGTGCGGCATTTTTGTCCTATTCGGTTAACAGTTATGTTTTATCCCGCGGCAGCCGGCGGCGGATGGCAGCGACGCGCAAATGTATGATGTCATGCGGAGCATGACGCGTGTCTCGCCGCAAGTACGCCAAGGCGTACTTGAATGAATCACTTTCGTCCCCTTATCAATATCCCCGCTGCAATGAGTATCAGACCGCCCGCTAACAGCCAGAATTTTTCCGCATAGCTGCCTTGGGACATGGAAAACGGGTAAAATACTTTCAAATATTTTGCACCGCTTCCAAATGCGACGATATAGTAAAAGACAGGAATCATATAACCTGCAATCAGATTGTCGAACAGAGCGAAGCCAAAGATCCCCAGCCCCCCTACAAACAGCATTTCGGCCAGGGTGCCTCCGTAGTATGGGAGTATATGGAGCTGACAGCTGTTGTATGAAAGCACCGCCATGTAAACGCCCAGCAGGATTGCGAGCAGAACGACTGCTTCCAGCACACGGATGCCGTATATCGCTGTAATTTTCGTATATTTTGAACGGATCAGGTCGCGGAGGTCCGGATTCTGCTCCGGCAGAAACACCGGCGTCAGCATAATGATGCCCAGCAGCGCCACGTAGCGTTCCAGTACTTTTGCAGCATCCTCATAGGGCAGATTCTCCACGCCCAGTACAAGCGGAGAAAAACAGAGCAGAAGGATGGCAATCATGGCATGAACGGGAATATTATGCCTTGTGTTTTCTTTTAAGATTTCCAAATATTTTGCCACGGATATCCAGCCTCCCTTTTCTTTTTTGTGTGTAAATAAAAATGGATATTGCTAACAGGAGAAGCGAAAATGCCGCGTAAAGCCCCCTGTTTGCCGCTAGCTGACCAAAGTTTTCATGAAAGCCCGAATAATTATAGACCGTATTGTGCCTTGGTACGAGGCTCCATCCATATGCACCCCCGTGCATACTGTTCATGGATCCGAAGATTGTCAGGAACCACCAGGCTATCTGAACCAGGACCCCGAGTGCAGTATCCGTCAGTTCGGTCAGTACCAGCCCGACTCCTGCGGAAGCCATTACCGTTGGAAGAAGCCAGCCGAAGCTGTATTTAACAAATGCCAGAACATCCGTCTGAATCCCTGTACCGGATGCAGACTGTAAGCACTGAACCAGCGGGATACAGGATAGCAGGAGAACAGGAACCATGATCATAATCAGCATGGCAGCATACCGGCTTGTAATGATACAGGCAGAGGATGCCTTCCTGCTGGCAATCAGTTCCTGCATCTTTGAGCGTCTGTCACGCAGCCCGCGGGTCACTGCCAGAAAGACCGGCAGAATACCGAGCAGAATTCCCATATAGTCACAGAACAGTCTCGCATAACCACCCGTGAGATGGTCGTTTTCTATCAGGCTATTATAGTCTTCCAGAGCCTCCTCATATGACTTAGGCTGGGAGACGCTTGTCTCCAGGCTGTCCGGCGCATAGTAAGAGCCTCCGCCCAGAATATCGTCGACTTCCTGCATGAACGCTTTAAACCGTTCATACGTCAGGCCTTTTTTTACCTGTGTTGGGCTGCTGCCGTATATCACCTGGGCGCCGCCTTCTGCCTCCTGTATTGCATCCGCAATGTCGCCTTCCCCCGAAAGCCCTGTAGTCTCCTCCACAATCTCGCCAATCCGCTTCTGCTCCTCTTCGCTTGGAGTGACAGACTTATAAAATCCGATTGGATAGGTGGTATATGTTCCTGCCAGGTATTCCGAAACAAGCCGTCCAAGTACAGATTCCATGATATCCGTCTCATTTCCTCCATATGTCCATCCGTAATTTTCCTGTCCCGGCTCAGGCTTTTCATCTATCGTCATTCCTCCCAGCTGGGAAAAATAAAAGACCACAAGAATCACCACGATCAGCCAGTAGATCATACTTTTCATTGTCTGCCGGCATTCTTTTGCTAGTAAACTCAGGAACATCAGAGATCACCCCGCTCTCCGTGCATAAGATACATGTAGGCGTCTTCCACTCCCGCCTCACAGCACTCAGCATGTGCAAATGGTTTCTTTTCGGCAATAAAACGGACCATTACGTTATTCCCAAGCGTCAGCATGCTGGTGACAACATAGCGTTCCTTCAGCCGAGGAAGCTCGGATTTGCTGATCTGGGCCGTGTAGACTCTTCCGTCCGCCATATCAATCAGATCAGAGACCGTCCCCTGATACAGGATCTCACCCTCATTTAATACCGCAATCTGTTCGCACGTAGCTTCGATATCTCCGACAATGTGTGTGGACAGTATAACGATTCTCTCCTGGGCAATTTCGCTCAGCAGATTGCGGAACCGGACTCTCTCCTCGGGATCCAGGCCTGCAGTAGGCTCATCTACGATCAGCACCTTCGGATTGTGGAGAATAGCCTGTGCGATCCCCAGCCGGCGCTTCATTCCGCCGGACAATGCCTTTACCTTTTTCTTTTGATCCTCCAGGAGATTCACCTGGGACAGAAGCTTTGGTATCAATTCTCTGCGTTTCCGGCTTCCAAGCCCGGACAGTACGCCCAGATAATCCATTGCCTCGTAAACGGTCATATTCGGGTACATGGAAAATTCCTGGGGCAGATATCCTGTGATCCTGCGCACTCTTGCCGCATCCTCCACCGGAATGCCGCAGACAGAGACGCTTCCCTCTGTCTTAGGCAGGAGCGTTGCAAGTACTTTCATCAGTGTGGTCTTGCCTGCGCCGTTTCTGCCAAGCAGGCCGAACATCCCCTTGTGAATTGTAAGGTTCACATCTTTTAAGGCACATTTTCGTCCGTAATATTGATTTAAATGTTCAATTTTAATTTCTGCAGACATTTTTCTCATCCTCTCTTATTGTCATTCTCTGCTCCCGGGGGGCACGGATTACGGGGTGCCCTTTGGGTATACATTGTACTGCAGCAAAGCTGCAGACCCGCCCGCAGGGCACGGATTACGGGGTGCACTTTGGGTATGCATATATATTAGCCCGAAAATGTCTACACTTTCTCTACAAAAACTTAAGAATCTCTTCATTCATTCTTACAGGAAAATGAAGCCGTCACAACGGCGCCTTGATCGATACTGTTTGCAATACTCAGCGTTCCTTCATGTTTTGCACAGATATGGCTGCAGATATGGAGCCCAATGCCAAAATGTGGATCTTCCTCCCCGCCTGCGGCATCGGAAGCCCTGTGTTCTTTATAATAGGGATTCAATGCATTCTGCAGATCGCCCTGGGTGAAACCTGGGCCGTCGTCATGTACGGTAAGCACAAGAAGCTCCGTCTTATGCTCAAAATCCAGCCGAACCCGAATTCTGCTTTCCGCATAGCGGATTGCATTTGAAAGCAGATTCTCCAGTACCTCCAGGATCAGACCGGTGTCTGCAAAAAGCATGGCATCCTCACTTTTCTCAGCGGTTACCGCTAAAGTAATCTGTATATCTCCTATCTGGTTCAACGAAAAAATGACTTCGCGGATCTCATTTTCTATTCTGGATAAATCACTTTTTTCTCTGTGTACCGGAAGCTCATCAATGCTGCGGATACCTTTCATCGTCCGGCTGTACTGTTCCAGGCGGTTCAGGTGTGAAGACATCAGATGCAGCGTGTCCAGCATCTTTTCTTCGTTTACTTTGCCCTGCGGAATATAGCGGGCAAGAAAGTCGGAATATCCTTTCAGAACGGTTAAGGGCGTCCGCAGGTCGTGGGCGAAAGCCGCATTGAGCTGCTTCTGGTTTTCCACAAGTTCCCACATCATCTGCTTATTATGTATGAGTTCCTGCTTCATTTCATCAAAGGAGCGGCAGAGTTCCCCCATCTCGTCCCGGCTGTCATAAGTCAGGTCAAAATCCAGATTATTGTTCCTGACGGCCTCCGTCCCCTCCTGTAGAATCCGAAGGGGGGCCGAAAGCCTCCTTCTATAAAATATCCTGCATGCCAGTATGGAGCCCACAAGGGTATATAGAAACGGACACCAGGTACGAACAAAATCCAGCAGATTCACCAGACTGCTGTCACGGGACGATAAACTGGAAAGAGTCTGCGTCCAGAGTGGCCAGCCCGACAGATTCACACTGTATATCCATATATCCTCGCCGTTGTTATAGCTTTGCAGGATCCTGCTTTCCCACTGAAAACAGAAGATAATTGTGACATAAGAAAGAAACATAGCGGCTGCGGCTGCCACCAGTATATAAGCAGTTATAGCAGTGCAGAACCGTGTGTTCCTTATTCGCATTCTCGTATGTTCTATCTTTTCTTCTAACCAATCCATTTATAACCAACTCCCCATACAGTTTCAATATACTGATTATCGGTGACTGCTGACAGCTTCGAGCGGATACGGCGTATATGTTCCGTTACAATACTGCTGTCCCCTTCCCCGTCATAGCCGCGGACTCTGTCGTAAACCTGTTCTCTTGTGAATACCTGGCCAACGTGCATGGACAACAGTTCCACAATATTAAACTCTGTCTTCGTCAGATTGAGCGCCTTCCCGTCATAATATACACAGCGTTCTGTATAATGTATGGCAAGGCCTCCCTGCATCTTAACCGCCTGTACTTTTGTCCTGCGTTCTTCTCTGCGCAGATGTGCCTCGACCCTGGCCCCCAGTTCGTCAATACTGAAAGGCTTCAATATGTAATCATCCCCGCCCAGCATAAGCCCTCTGATCCGATCCTGTTCTTCTACCTTAGCCGTCAGAAACAAGATGGGGCAGGATACATGGTCGCGGATCATCCTGCAGACCTCAAACCCGTCAAGCCCGGGCATATTCACATCCAGCAGAATCAAATCCGGTCTGCGTGAGGACTGCTCCAGCGCCTCCACACCATTGAAGGCACTGGCGACCTCATACCCCTGAATCTCAAAATAATCTTTTAACAGCTGCACAATCCCCGGTTCATCGTCCGCAACTAAAATTTTTTTACTCATAATCTTTAATCCTCTCCATTACAAGATAATAACATTTTATTATACCGGATAAATCTCTACAAAAACCCTATAATCCCAGATGAAATTTATTTTTCAATATTCCCGTCAGCATCTCCTCATCCACCCCCGTATACAATTTCCCATCAATCAGCAGATTAGGAGCCGTTCCGCAGTGTTTCAGACAGCTCTGCGTGCGAACCCGCACTTTCCCATCCCTGGAAATCCCATTCCGCCGCACCTTCAAAACTTTCTGCAGAAACGAAAGAATATCCCGTCCCCCCTGATCCGCACAGGCCTTCCCCATACAGACAACAATATCATGCAGAAAAGCCGCCTCCTTCAAAGTAGGATACATCCGAACCAAAGCCCTTATAAAGGAAGGCTTCACCCCAGTCACCGCAGCCGCCCGCTCAATAACCCCAGCCGTAATACACCCATAAACATCCTGCAGCTCCCGCAGCAAAGCCACAATCAACTCCTGCTCCCCTCGATTATCCATACCCCCATAATAAGCCAAAATCTCCTCACTCTTCCGTTCCCGTTCCAATTCATCCATATATTCACACCCCAAATCCCAATTTATACATCAGTATACCCCATTCCCATAAATTTTAATTACCAAGAGAACAAATGAATTCCTAAAGATAAAATTCCCGTCGGTATCTCAAAAAACCATCCACCAAAACACAATCCTAACATTCCTATCAGTTAATTGCCTCACCAAAATCCGCGAAGCCATTCCCAATCCGCCTCTCCCTCCACTGTTCCCCACAAAGGGAAAAATCCTGCCGCCCTGATGCGCCAGCGCCGAAGATGGACAGACGGTACGGTGTGCAGGGAGTGGGCGGCGGTTTGCATTTGCTAGAGTGCATTTACGAATTCTTGAAGAAGTCAGGCGGAAAACAGGGGGAAATCCGTGATTCCGAATCACGGATTTGGATGACCCAGCGTGAAAAATTATCAAAATTTTTCACACTGTGTCATCTGTACCCCTGTTTTCCGCCTGACTTCTTCTTAGAATTCGTTAATAAACGGGTGCAATAGCAAACCGCCGCCCACTTCCTGCACACCGTACCGTCTGTCCATCTTCGGCGCGTCCCCATACCCGCCACATTTATTTCATTTCAAAACACCCTCTAACCGGCTGATGATCCGTGTATTCGAATTGTGTATCTATATTTTCCACCTGTTCCACATTTATATTATTCGATACGATAAACCCATCCAGCACATACACCTGTGATTCTTCATAATTCCCGCTGTATGGCCCATTCAGAAGCCTGCAGGTCGGCGCATTATCGGACACTGCGTAGGAAAATCCATCAGGTATCTCTTCCTTCCCCACAATCCCGGGTACCCAGCTATCTTTATTATGGATAGGATATGTATCCATGCCCTCGAAGGTCTGGTTAAAATCACCTCCGGCAATGACATAATTTCCTTTTTCATATTCCGACTTTAACTTTTCAGCGAGAATTTTGCTCTGTGCTCTCTTTCCTTCCCCGCTGTCATAGGCTTCTAAGTGGAAGTTAATCAGCACGAGCTCTTTATCCGTATTTTTGAGCGGAATCCTGGATTCCAGCATACAGCGTTTCAGATTGCAGGTCTTGACAGGCCATGAAAACGACTCCGGAAGTGCGATGCGCGAGGAATCGCTTACATGCAGGCCAGTCATAGTGACAAGCCCGCTCGTAACTTTTCCGATTGGAGGCAGCGGGTAGGGAACGTAATCAACCTTAAAATTGCATGCAAACATTCCGGGCAGTCCCAGTTCCTGCTCGTAGTAATCCTGTTCATCAATATGATAGGAGCGCTTGGAATCCCGGTCCACTTCCTGGAGAAAATAAATATCCGCATCCTGCTCTTTCAAAATGGATGCGATTCCGCTCAGGTTGTTTTCCACAAGTTCTTTGCTATCCGGCTGCACCTTGCTGCCCCCGTCCATAAAGAAATCCTCATCTTTACTCAGCCCGGCATACCCGGTATTATAGGTCAGAACTGTAAACCTCTCTCCAGTCGACAACTCAGCGGTTCCGTCTCCCGGTTCTACAGTCTCCACGGCATCAGGCCGGTATTCACGGATCGTATAGTACCCCAGGATTGCAGCTGCTACAATAATGAATGCCAGCAGAATGATACTAACTGCTTTTAATGCTTTTTTCTTTTTCATACACTCTGGTCTCCTTACCACCAAAAAGGATTTTATATTGTCTGCTGCTCTTAGCTGCCTGCTGCAGCAGACACGATTGCGTCCGCCTCTTCGCGGGTCAGATATTTTTCTTCAACCATGGAATCCAGCACCTTTTTCTGGCGCAGTCGGGCAAGTTCCGGGTTTACCGTAGGTGCATAGGCGGAAGGGGCATTTGGAATCCCAGCCAGCAAGGTGCACTCATAATCATTCATATCCTGCGGCGCTTTACCAAAATATCCCATGCTTGCATCCGCAACGCAGTAATAACCGTCTCCAAAATAAATGCTGTTTACATAAAGTTCCAATATCTCGTCTTTACTGAATTTTCGTTCCAATGCAATTGCCATGAAGCCCTCCGCCACTTTCCTGATCAGGCTTCTCTCCTGGGTGAAATACATATTTTTGGCAAGCTGCTGTGTGATCGTGCTGCCGCCTTCAATCAGTTGACGGGCATGGATGTTATTCTTGATGGCCCGGCCAATCGCAATGGCGTCAATCCCCGGATGTTTATAAAAACGTTTATCTTCTACGGCCACAACCGCGTTCAAATAGATATCCGGCAGTTCTTTCAGCGGTGTGTACGATGGTGATGCTTTGATTTCTTCCGCTTTCTGGTCTATGCTCATATTCTCTAAAGCATCTTCGTATTTTACATAACCCTTATATCCAAAATATCCACCCACACACAGAAGACACAGGAGAATCAATGCCAGCAGCCGTCTGATAAATTTCATATTTGACCTCTCTTTCGTACGCTTATCTGTATCTATTGAAATCATATCAGAGGAAGATAATATTAACCTAATAATACTCTTAAATTTTTCTTAAAATCCTAACCCCCCTTATTACGCGGCTTGCCCTCCATATGGTTAAGGAATCTTTTGTAACACTACTATGCATACTAATTACTTTCTAACACCGCAAGTAATTCTTCGGCGCTATAAAAGGCATCACTTTCATATCCCTCTGTTGCTTTCGTTTTATCATATATTTCATTTAGAGAACTGAGATAATCTTCCTTCGCCATCTCTGTGCCATTCCAAAAGTATTTGTAAACAAATTCCAGAGGAATTTTATATATCATAAAAAACCGCTTTTTATTTATGATATGGCTCCCCCTGAATAATACGGTAGCTGCGATAAACCTGTTCCAGCAGTATCACCCGCATTAGCTGATGCGGAAAGGTCATTTTAGAAAAGCTCAGGGCAAAATCAGATCGCGCCAATACAGAAGAACTTAAACCGATGGAACCTCCAATCACGAACATGATATGGCTGGTACCAGTAACGCCCAGTTTTTCAATCTTACCAGCCAGCTCTTCTGAAGTGATCTGCTTTCCCTGGATCTCAAGAGTCATGACAAAGGCATCCTCTTTGATATGCTTTAGAAGCCGTTCCCCTTCCTTCTCACGGATGCTTTCTTCGACCGCCGCGCTTGCCTGGTCCGGTGTTTTTTCATCGGCAACCTCTATGATATTCAATTTGCAGTATTTACTCAGTCGCTTACTGTATTCCGCGATTGCATCTTTCAGATATTTTTCTTTAATTTTACCTACTGTTAATACAGTGATTTTCATATCTTTTATTCCTTCAGTTTTTTGTATCGACATGCAGCTAATCTGCTCTAAGACTGCAGATACTCTGTCAGGCTTTTACTGCCCATCTCATTTTTGTAGACCGGGCCCTGCTGTTTCTGGCGCATTCTTCTGCCGAAGGCCGGATTACATCCTTGGAATAGCTGCTGTATATCCCTTCTTGAAACAGCTGCTTAAATGATTTCTTTACCAGCCTGTCTTCGCCTGAATGAAACGTCAATATGGCCGCTCTTCCGCCTGGTGCAAGGATATTGGGAAGTTTTTCTAAAAACTGGTAGAGCACTTCAAACTCGTTATTAATATCAATGCGCAGTGCCTGGAAGGTTCTCTGACAGGATTTTTTAACGGCCTCCTTTTTCTCAGCGGCAGGGAGGAAATTCAGTGCTTTATCAATTACGCTGCGCAGCTGTCCTGTCGTTTCGATTTTATTTCCCGATCTAAGCTCAGCTGTAACCGCTCTGGAGATCTCTCCTGCATAGGGTTCATCCGAATTCTCAAGCAACATGCCCTCAAGTTCTTCCTGCTCTATGGTACGCAACCTCTGCGCCGCTGTGATTCCCTTTTCGGGATTCATTCTTAAATCCAGAGGCCCGTTTGTTTTGTATGAGAAACCTCTGTCCGGATTGTCAATCTGCATAGAAGATACCCCGAGATCAGCCAGCACAAAATCAAACTGTCCGGCCTCTGCAGCCATCTGGTCTATGTCCGCAAAATTTAAAAGCTTCACAGTCAGAATCTCTGGCCCGTATCCCATACCTGCAAGGCGTTCTTTTGTTTTCACTGATTCGATAGGATCCACATCCAGGGCATAAATATGCCCCTCATGTTCCAGGCATTTCAGCATTTCCAGTGTATGTCCGCCATACCCCAATGTGGCATCCAGTCCCTTCTGGCCGGGCCGAATCTGCAGGAAATCAAGGATTTCATTTACACAGATCGAAATATGCATTCCGGCGGGCGTACTTCCTTTCTGTATGACCCTCTCAACAGTAGATGCATACTTTTCCGGGTGGAGTTCTTTGTATTTTTCTTTATAATTCCTGGGATGCGTTCCCTTATATCTGGGACGCCTTTTGTGTTGCTGTTCCTGGTTTTCCATTTTCTTTACCCTTTCGTCATAAGTGGTTTTCAGGGAAATTTCAGTTTGTATAATAACCACTTACTAAAAATCTGTGTATCTGTTCAGAAGCATGAACAAATATGTTCTTATTATATATCAGGAAAGATATGCCGGCAATCTTTTTTAATCGGAAACTCCCATGATGCTCGAGCTTCCTGGAAAAAACATATTTTCTTACCTTCATACATAGATTGTTCTGTCAGTACCTTCAAGTAAAGGAGTAAATATGATATGAATAACTGTGATAATGGGAGAAATAACGATGCCGTTAAACCGGATGCCTGTCAGAAAAAAGAACTTTTTGCAGCCGACGCCCCCTATCCACCGGTCTGTGTGGATGGTGTTAACCGTCTCTATGGAAGAATGATGCTGGATAATGTAGGCGGACAGAATTCAGAGATGACCGCTGTCAGCCTTTATCTCTACAACAACCTGCTGTTGCTGGAGGATGAACGGCTATCCTATGTCTTTCACAAAATCAGTATCGTGGAGATGCATCACCTCGAGACATTCGGACAATTGGCGAGAATGATGGGGGAGAATCCCAGACTCTGGACTTACAGGGGCAATCAGATGTTTTACTGGTCACCCGGCTTTAATAATTACCCCATGGATATCAAGTCTCTGCTTATAAACGCAGTCAACCATGAACGCCAGGCCGTTCAGAAATACCGCTCTCAGTGTGCTAAGATCCAGGATGAGAATATTGTAAGATGCCTGGAGAGGATCATCATGGATGAGGAACTTCATATCCAGATTTATGAGTCACTGTACGACGAATACTGCGGATAGCCGGTTAGGCTGCTTTTATGTAAAAAAAGAGACTGCTTTAGGCAGTCTCTTTTCAGCATCTTCCAGTGCGGCTTCTATTTATTCTTTCACAGGATTAGCAGCCAGATACGCTTCTGTCAATTCCACCGCATCTTCAATGCATTGATCACAGCTGCAAATAGGTCTGTCGGAACCGATCCCTTTTAATTCACGGCAAATGATAGACTGGTTCTTCTCACGGAATTTTGCTGCGCACTCCTTTACTTTCTTATAGGTGTCCGCTTTTGTAGATTTCCCTTTTTCAAGGCTTCCTACACTGTTCTGCAGCCCCAGTACTATGGTCATGCCGGACACGGCTCCGCACACTTCCATCATACCCATGCCAAATCCGAATCCTTCTGAAATCCGAAACATCTCCTCTTCCGATATGCCGAAATCCCGGCAGAATGTGCAGGCTACGGCCTGACAGCAATTATACCCTTTTTTATGATATCCCAGTGCGGTTTCTTTTCTGGTCATAGAAGTTCCTCCTGTGTAAAATCAGCTTCTTTATTTGTTCAGATATTCATCGATGCCTTTTGCACCTGCTTTTCCGGCGCCCATTGCGAGGATTACTGTGGCAGCGCCCGTTACGGCATCTCCGCCTGCATAAACCCCCTCTTTGGATGTCTGTCCGTTTTCTTCTTCCGCAACGATACATTTTCTTCTGTTCACTTCAAGGCCTTTTGTTGTAGAAGAAATCAACGGATTCGGAGAGGTACCGAGTGACATAACGACCGTATCCAGTTCGATCTCATACTCGGAACCTGGAATCTCTACAGGGCGTCTTCTTCCGGATGCATCCGGTTCGCCCAGCTCCATCTTGATAACCTTCATTCCTTTTACGTATCCGTTATCGTCCACAAGGATTTCCTTTGGATTGGTAAGAAGGTCGAAAATAACCCCCTCTTCTTTCGCATGATGAACCTCTTCTACTCTGGCCGGAAGCTCTGCTTCGCTTCGTCTGTAAACGATATGTACCTCGGCGCCAAGCCTTAATGCAGTTCTTGCCGCATCCATGGCAACATTACCGCCGCCGACTACTGCCACCTTTTTGCCTGCAACAATCGGAGTATCGTAATTGTCATCAAATGCCTTCATCAGGTTGCTTCTTGTCAGATATTCATTGGCTGAGAAGACCCCGTTCGCATTCTCTCCCGGAATTCCCATGAACATTGGAAGTCCCGCGCCTGAACCGATAAATACGGCCTCAAAGCCTTCTTCTTCCACAAGCTGGTCTATGGTTGTGGATTTACCGATTACAACATTAGGCTCAAATTTGACGCCTAACTCTTTTACTTTCTCGATCTCTTTCGCAACAACCTTTTGCTTTGGAAGACGGAATTCAGGAATTCCGTATACAAGTACGCCGCCGAGTTCATGCAGCGCTTCAAAAACAGTTACGTCATATCCCATCTTTGCCAGGTCTCCGGCACAGGTAAGCCCGGAAGGTCCAGAACCGATGACTGCCACTTTATGTCCGTTTTTCGTCTCAGGACACTCCGGTTTGATGTCATGTTCCAGCGCATAATCGGCTACAAATCTCTCAAGTTTACCGATCGAAACAGGCTCTCCCTTGATTCCGCGGATACATTTTCCTTCGCATTGTGATTCCTGAGGACATACACGTCCGCAGATAGCCGGAAGTGCGGAAGCTTTTCCGATTACTTTATAGGCTTCTTCTATATTGCCTTCTTTTACTTCTTTAATAAAACCAGGAATATCGATTGCTACCGGGCAGCCGTCGATACATTTGGCCACTTTACAGCCAAGGCATCTGTTTGCCTCCTCCATAGCCTCTTCCCGGTTATATCCAAGGCAGACTTCTTCAAAATTCGTTGCACGTACTTTCGGGTCCTGCTCTCTGACAGGCACTTTCTTTAATACATCAGCCATTAGTTGTCACCTCCGCAGTTTCCGCATCCACCATGATGAGTATCTCCCTCTTGAACTTTCAGCATCGCACGGCCTTCTTCTGTCTTATACATCTGGCTTCTCTTCATTGCCTGGTCGAAGTCTACAAGATGTCCGTCGAATTCCGGGCCGTCAACGCAGGCAAACTTGATCTCATCGCCTACCTGAAGGCGGCATGCGCCGCACATTCCGGTTCCGTCTACCATAATCGGGTTCATACTGACAATTGTCGGCAAATCCAGTTTCTTAGTAAGCAGACATACGAACTTCATCATGATCATCGGTCCGATTGCCACGCATACATCGTACTGTTTTCCCTCGTTCTGCACCAGGTCTTCGATAACGGCCGTAACCATGCCGGAACGTCCGTAAGAACCGTCGTCCGTTGTAACATAGAGATTGCCTGCTACAGACGCAAGCTCTTTTTCAAGAATCAGCATGTCCTTCGTCTTGGAACCTACAATAACATCGGCTTCAATGCCGCGCTCATGCAGCCACTTTACCTGTGGGTAAACCGGCGCCGCGCCGACACCTCCAGCTACAAATAAAATCTTTTTATTCTTCAGTGCTTCGATATCTTCATGAATAAACTCAGACGGGCATCCGAGCGGTCCGACAAAGTCCCGGAAACTGTCTCCCTCTTTTAAGTACGCCATCTTCGTTGTGGACGCACCCACTTCCTGGAAAACAATGGTAATCGTTCCTGCCTCTCTGTCATAGTCGCAGATTGTAAGCGGAATTCTCTCACCTTTATCATCCATCTTAACAATCACAAACTGTCCTGGCTGGCAGTGGCTGGCAACACGCGGTGCATGTACATCCATAAGATAAATCTTATCAGCCAGTTTTTCTGCTTTTAATATCTTGTACATCTTATTCCTCCTTGTAAAAAATCACCCTTTCCTTATAATACGCTATAAATAAAGGATTGGCAAGTATTCTTTCAAAAAACAGAGCATGTTCTGTTTTTGGCTGCTGTTCACACCCTGCGGTTATGCACAGTAACCGTTTTCCTTATCATAAAAATGGGGCAGACACACACTCGTGCCTGCCTCCATCCATATGTACCAGGGAACCATTCAATTAAAAATCAACTTCTGTTCCATAGTAAATGCAGTTAAATAATCTTTCCATCTCTGCAGGAGTAATGCTTCTCGGATTAGAACCTGTGCAGGCATCACCTACGGCCAGTTCGGAAATATGTGCAATTTTTTCTTTGAATTCCTCTTCATTAATACCGAATTCTTTCAGGGTCTTTGGAATGCTCAGCTGAACATTGAAGTCGTCAATCTTTTCACAAAGACTGTTGATCAGAGCCTTTTCGGAAGTTCCCTGAAGTCCTGTTCTGCGTGCGATTTCGGCATAACGTTTTGCGGCAACAGGATCTTTTGCATTGTACTTAATTACATATGGAAGGTACATTGCATTTGCGCATCCGTGTGTAATATGCCCTGTTGAAAAAGCAGCGCCTGTTTTATGAGCCATTGAGTGTACGATACCAAGCAATGCATTTGAAAATGCCATTCCTGCCAGGCACTGTGCCGTATGCATCTGCTCCCTTGCTTCCATGTTGCCTCTGTAGGAAGCCGGCAGGTAATCAAATACCATCTCAATTGCCTGAATTGCCAGTGGATCTGTAAATGCACAGTTTAGAGTAGAAACATATGCTTCGATTGCATGGGTAAGTGCATCCATCCCTGTATATGCAACCTGTTTTGCAGGAAGTCCCTCTACCAGTTCGGAATCCACGATTGCAACATCCGGTGTGATATTGAAGTCAGCCAGCGGATATTTAACGCCTGTCTGATAATTTGTGATAACGGAGAAAGCCGTTACTTCCGTTGCAGTTCCTGATGTAGACGGAATTGCTGCAAACTTTGCTTTCTGTCTTAATTCAGGGAAGTTGAACGGAATGCATAAGTCTTCGAATGTCACCTCAGGGTATTCATAGAAAGCCCACATTGCCTTTGCTGCATCTATCGGGGAACCACCGCCCATCGCAACAATCCAGTCCGGCTCAAACGCGCGCATCGCCTCGGCGCCCTTCATAACCGTCTCAACGGATGGATCCGGCTCAACCCCTTCAAAAAGCTCTACTTCCATGCCTGCATCTTTCAGGTATCCGACTGCTCTGTCAAGGAAGCCCTGGCGTTTCATGGAACCGCCTCCCACGACGAGGATTGCCTTTTTCCCTTTCAGGTTTTTCAGTTCTTCCAGACAGCCTTTTCCGTGATAAATGTCTCTTGGTAATGTGAATCTGCTCATTTTATTGCATCTCCTTTATAAGTACGTTATTTTTTTAACATGCTAATTATAACACTGTTAAAGTTTTAACGCAACCCAAATACACGTAAAATCATGTTAAAAAATGCACAAAAATAACGCTGCAATTATGTCAAAAATATACACAATTGCAGCGGTGTTATTCTTTGCTTATTCAGGCAGTTCCAATACATAATTTCTCTTTGTGATCTGTGTGGTTTTGCCGCTTTTGCTGACAAGGACCGCACAGAACATCGTCTGCCCTTCCGGCATATCAATAGGGCCTTCATATTTGGCGGAAGCGGCGCTGGGATCCGTTCCGTCCATGGTATAATATGCAGTATACCCTTCCGGCACATTGATTGTTATCTGTGTTGCCGTATCATACTGGCCTGTGGACGGGGTCACGGCGGGTGCATCTTCTACCGGAATGTCCACGTTGTATACTCTCGAAGCTGTAAGGCTCGGAATCTTTTTCTTATTGACGGAGATTGCCTTTATCGTCGTCGTCCCCTCTTCCAGGAGAATCGGATCCTGATATTTCGTGCTGGAGGTATCCGGTTCGGAACCATCTGTAGTATAATAGATAGCTTCACCTGCGGAGCTTAAGGACACTTCCTGTACCTCCGGATAGGTGCCCTCTTCCAGGCTGAATTCCGGCTCTTCGGATACGTAGGACTTTACGCCAAGAAGAACGTTATCATCCTCGCAGCCATCCAGCAATTCCGATATTTTCAGCAGCTGCTTAGTCTCCACGTAAAAGTCTATGGCTGCCTGATACAGTTCCACATTGGAAGGCTGTGAGCTTATGGCAGTCATAAAGACCGCTTCCGCCCCTTCCAGGTCGTCCTGCTGGCTGTATACCTTAGAAAGGCCGGTATAGGCCTCTGCTCTCTTATCGTTTTTTGAGATCGCCTTATTAAAATAATTTTCCGCCTGCGTATAATCATTGGTCACTAGCGCCTGATTGCCTTTGCGGATCTGGCCGGTATAGGAGTTCTGATAAAAGACAAATCCAAGCACTCCCGCCAGAATCAGCAGGACAAGCACGATGATGAGCGCTCTCTGACGCCTTTTTTTCGCAAGTCTTTTTTTGCGGGCTATCTGCTGGCGCCGTCTTTCTTCCGCTTCATTTCTTTCCTGCCGCAGGGAGCCTGTGCTCTGGCGCATGGATCCGGTTGCCATTCTTCCCGTCTGCCGCATAGAACCAGTGTTTCTGCCTGTCTGGCGCATGGGACCGGTAGAGGACCGGCTGCCCTGGCGCACGGAACCTGTGGAAGTGCGGCCCGTCTGATATCTGGAATCGGCTCCAGGCTGACGCGAAGGACCCGATGCCGCTCTGCCGGGCTGACGCCCCTGTCTCGCTGCCGCATTTCTCCGGGCGCGTATCTCGTCCAGTTCTCCCTGGTTCAGTACTCTTGTCGAATTACTGTACTCCCTTGTTCCGTCACGGCGGTATCTTCGGATATCGTCTGTCCTAATCTGTCTTGTGGCGTCTTCGATAGAACCCTTCACTTCCTGAGCGAGGACATCTTCCAGAGGATTATAATCTGGTACAATCTGAACTTCCATATGGCATTCCGGGCAGTAAAGCATGTCGTCCGGAATCATGGCACCACAATGTGTACATCTCATCTTATTTCCTCCTAGCTGCGCGCAGTTTCCACACAGTTGTTCATCAGCATGGCAATTGTCATAGGACCTACCCCGCCCGGCACGGGCGTAATAGCAGACACTTTATCAGCCACATCCGTAAAATCCACATCTCCGCAAAGTTTGTTATTCTCATCCCGGTGCATCCCCACATCAATGACGACTGCACCCTCTTTTACATATTCTGAATTAATAAACTGCTTTTTCCCGATTGCAACGATCAGTATATCCGCACGCCGGGCAACTTCTTTCAGATTTTTCGTGCGGGAATGCGCTACGGTTACCGTCCCGTTTTCCCGAAGAAGCAGAGCCGCCATGGGCTTGCCTACAATATTGCTTCTTCCGATCACAACGCATTCTTTTCCTTCTATTCCGATACCGGAGCGCTTCAGAAGCTGGATAATGCCGGCTGGCGTACAGGATAAAAATCCTTTTTCCCCGATCCAGAGGCGTCCGACGCTTTGCGGATGGAAGCCGTCTACATCCTTATCCGGTGAGATTGTCCGGATAACCAGATCTTCATTAATGTGGGAAGGCAGAGGCAGCTGCACCAGAATTCCATTGACACCGCTGTCCGCATTCAATGTCTCCACGAGAGATACAAGTTCCGCCTCCGTCGTAGTCTCAGGCAGTTCAAACGCCCGGGATTCTATCCCGATATACGCGCAGGCCTTTTTCTTATTATTGACATACACAGAGGAGGCCGGATCATCCCCCACCTGTACGACCGCCAGGCAGATATTGCCCCCCATTTCCTTTATTTTCTGTACTTCTTCCTTTAATTCGTCCTTTATCTGAGCTGAAATCAGCTTTCCGTCAATTATCTGTGCCATTCCATCCTCCTTTAGAAGAGCCCGGTAATCTTACCATCTTCAGTAACATCTATATGATTAGCAGCGGGGACTTTAGGAAGCCCCGGCATCGTCATAACTGCGCCCGTCAGCGCGACTACAAATCCTGCGCCGGCACTGACATATACCTCCCGGATGTGGATATCGAAGTTCTCCGGCCGTCCGAGTTTTTTCGCGTCGTCAGACAACGAATATTGATTCTTGGCCATACAGACGGGGAAGGTTCCGAAGCCCATCGCCTCGATCTTAGCCAGCTGCTTCTCGGCCGCAGGTTCGTAGACTACACCGCGCGCTCCGTATATTTCTTTTGCTATGGTCTCTATTTTTTCCTTCAGTGACAGTTCGTCCGGATATAGCGGATGGTAATGGCTTTCCTTATTCTCCAGGGTCTCAAGTACCTTTTCCGCCAGCATGATACCGCCGGCTCCGCCCTTTTCCCACACTTCTGAAAGTGCAAATTCACAGCCGCGCTCCTCACAGAATGTGCGGATGTATTCATTTTCCGCCGCTGTATCTGTCACAAAAGAATTCAATGTTACAATAACAGGTATGTCATATTTCTGGATATTCTCTATATGTTTTTCCAGATTGACAATCCCTTTTGCAAGCGCTTCCAGGTTCTCTTCGCCCAAATCGCTTTTTGCAACTCCCCCATTATACTTCAAAGCGCGCACTGTTGCAACTAAAACTACGGCATCCGGTTTTAGTCCTGCCTTGCGGCATTTGATATCCAGGAACTTTTCTGCGCCCAGATCCGCACCGAATCCTGCCTCGGTAATCGTAATATCGCTGATCTTAAGCGCCATCTTGGTGGCACGGACACTGTTGCAGCCATGGGCAATGTTCGCGAAGGGCCCGCCGTGTATCAGCGCAGGTGTATGTTCCAGCGTCTGAATAATATTCGGTTTGACCGCATCCTTTAAAAGAGCGGTCATCGCTCCTGTGGCCTGCAGATCGTCTGCCGTAACCGGATCTCCATCAAAATTGTAGGCCACGATAATTCGGCCGAGTCTCCTTCTCAAATCCGCCAGATCATCTGCCAGACACAGTATGGCCATGATCTCTGAGGCTACGGTTATAACAAAATGGTCTTCCCTCACCATTCCGTCCATTTTACTGCCCAGCCCCACGACCGTATTGCGCAGCACCCTGTCGTTCATATCCAGGCAGCGTTTCCAGACCACCTGCCGGGGATCGATTCCCAGCGCGTTTCCCTGCTGGATATGATTGTCCAGCATTGCCGCCAGCAGATTGTTTGCAGAGGTGATTGCATGAAAATCACCTGTAAAATGAAGGTTCAGATCTTCCATCGGAACCACCTGGGCATATCCGCCTCCGGCTGCGCCGCCTTTGATTCCGAAGCAGGGGCCGAGAGACGGCTCCCGCAGGGCAATCAGCGCTTTTTTATTCAGCTTGGCCATTGCCTGGCCAAGACCTACTGTGGTGGTGGTTTTCCCTTCCCCCGCCGGGGTCGGATTGATTGCCGTTACAAGAACCAATTTCCCATCCTTGCGGTCCTTGACCTTATCCCACAGATCCTCGGAAAGTTTTGCTTTATATTTGCCGTAGAATTCAAGATCATCTTCTTCAATTCCAATGCTTGCCGCCACATCCCTTATGTGCAGCATCTCTGCCTCCTGCGCAATCTGAATATCTGTTTTCATTTGATTCCCTCCTGGATTATATATTATCTTTTATATACTGTTCAAATTCTTCTTCTGACATCAGGATCTTTCTGGGCTTAGTCCCTTCTTCTTCCCCGACAACACCTGCTTCAGCCAGCTGATCCATGATGCGCGCCGCTCTGTTAAAACCAATTTTGAACATACGCTGCAGCATGCCGATAGATGCTTTTTCCTTATCTATGATCAGTTTTCCTGCCTCCACGAAATATGTATCCCTGTCGCTTCCGCCTTCCGCAGCCCCGGGCATCATACCGCCGGCTGCAGGCGCTCCCGCATTCGCGTTCACATGCTCTTCCACTTCTTCGCTATAAGAAGCGTTGCCATTGTGTTCAATCAGATAATCAACGACTTTCTGCACTTCCTTGTCAGAAACAAACGACCCCTGCACTCTGACAGGCTTCGGAAAACCTGTCGGGTAAAATAACATATCACCTTTTCCTAGAAGCTTTTCCGCCCCGTTCATATCAATAATCGTTCGGGAGTCAACCCCTGATGATACAGAAAAAGCGATTCTGGATGGCATATTCGCCTTAATCAGCCCGGTAATTACATTGACAGAAGGCCGCTGGGTCGCCAGAATCAAATGCAGTCCGGCTGCTCTGGCCAGCTGTGCCAGACGGCAGATGGCTCCCTCTACTTCTCCGGGCGCTACCATCATCAGATCTGCCAGCTCGTCCACAATAATCACGATCTGCGGCATCTTCTTTGGCGCGTCTCCGTTCGTTTCCAAATGGCCGATCTTATCGTTAAATCCTTTCAGATCCCTTACATTGTATTCCGCAAAAAGCTTATAGCGCTTTTCCATCTCAGCGACGGCCCAGTTCAGTGCCCCGGCTGCTTTCTTAGGATCCGTAACCACTGGGATCAACAGATGCGGAATTCCGTTATATACACTGAGTTCCACCACTTTCGGGTCTACCATAATCAGCTTCACGTCTTCCGGGTCAGCCTTATAAATGATACTCATAATCAATGTGTTGATGCATACAGATTTACCGGATCCAGTGGCTCCGGCAACAAGGAGATGCGGCATCTTTGCAATATCCGCAACCACCACTTTCCCGGAAATGTCCTTGCCCACTGCAAAGGAGATACCGGACTTCTTGTTCTTAAATTCACTGGATTCCAACAGGTCTCTCAGCATAACCGCCGTATTTTCACTGTTGGGCACTTCGATGCCGACGGCTGCCTTACCGGGAATGGGAGCCTCAATTCTGAGATCGGTCACAGCCAGGTTCAGTTTAATATCGTCGGCCAGGCCCACGATTTTGCTGACTTTTACACCCTGCTCCGGTTGAATCTCATAACGGGTGACAGAGGGACCGCAGCTTGCATTGGTCACATGTACCTGTACGCCAAAATTCTGAAGCGTCTGCTCCAGCTTGAGTGCGGTGGCCCGCAGGTGGGCGTCTGAATCCCCGCTCGTTTTCTTCCCCCGGTTCAGCAGGGAAAGCGGCGGAATCCGGTAGATTGCCACAGGGTGTTCTTCCTGTGCCTTGATGGTCTCTTCTACATGTACTGCCTCGGCAGCCACCATCTGGGCACTCTCCTGTGTCTTACGCTTTTTGGCCGGTTCGGGTGTCTTAACCGGTGTGTCCGGTACGATCTCCTCCACGGATTCCGGCTCCGGACGGTTAATTACCAGCTCCTCAAACGGAGATGGCACAGGCGCTTCTCCGGCCCCCGTGTCCTCCGGTGTTAACTCCTGCAGATCAGGAGTCTTTCTGTGTATTGTTTTGTCTGACAGGGTGGTGGCAAAAGAAACTCCGGATACCTTACGATCCTGTCTTTTTTGCTTTTCAGTCTCTCTTTGCTGTTTCTGCTCCACCCGTCTCCGGGCAGCAGCCGCTTTTTTCGTTCTGGCGTCTTCATACGCCTTTTTACTGTGGTGCCCCAGCGGCGCAAGAAGCGATTTCTCCGTGATCAGGATCACACAGATTACCGCAAATATGATGATCACCACATAGGTGCCCACGACGCCGATCAGCGGACACAACAGCTTTACAATACAGCCGCCTATCAGACCGCCGGCATTCTTATGCTGACTGGCAAGCTTATAATAGGTCAATAATCCCGCTTCAGAATCGTAAGGATTCATGACCAATTCTAAAAATGCGGTCAACAAAAGCAGCAGCAGAACAATGGCTCCCACTTTTATGTACGCGTGTGCGTTGCCTTTATTTGATATGGAAAAGGCAACCA
This sequence comes from Eubacterium sp. BIOML-A2, assembly GCF_009680135.1. Classification (NCBI taxonomy): domain Bacteria; kingdom Bacillati; phylum Bacillota; class Clostridia; order Eubacteriales; family Eubacteriaceae; genus Eubacterium; species Eubacterium sp. BIOML-A2. The sequence continues at coordinate 44,089 of NZ_WKZK01000017.1, read as the reverse complement.
CACCGAACAGGATAAATGGCAATAGATATGCCATAAATCCGAATAATCCGAACATGACTGACGAAACTGCCTCCCCCGCAATTCCCCCCAGGCCAAAATTACTAATCACAAGCAGGATACAAACCGCCAATACGGCAAGTATCAGAATCTCTTCTTTCAGGGCTGTATTTTCCTGCTTTTTCGTCCTCCGGCCTGTTGTTTTTCTTTTCTTTGTCGACTTTGCAGCCATTATACTTCCCCCTTGGTATTTACACATACTGTATTTAGTATACCATTATTTGAAAAGCATGTCATTATTAAATTTTTCTCACTCAAAAATATCAGGGATTAGATTATAAACCGGGAAGATCCAAACCTGTTTCTTCTCTGTTCCTGTCTTCAATCATGGAATGAAGTTTGGAAAGCGCCTGGCTGATGCCCCCGACCTCGTCGATCAGTCCTTCTTTCACTGCGTCTTCACCTTCCAGCAAGGTTCCCACATCTTTTACAAGCTGTGTGGAATCCAGCATTAATTTTTCCAGGCGTTCCTGGGTTATATTGGAATGGGATGCAATGAACTTTGTGATCCGGTCCTGTGTCTTTTCCATGTTGCGGTAACTCTGAATCACTCCAATAAACATGCCGGTAGATCTTACCGGGTGTACAATCATCGTACCGCTGGGTACAATAAAGGAATAGTCTGCGGAAACGGCGAGCGGTCCTCCGATAGAGTGGCTTCCGCCCAAAACAAGTGACACAGTGGGTTTACTGAGCGAAGCTATCATCTCTGCGATGGCAAGTCCCGCCTCCACATCGCCTCCCAGTGTATTCAAAAGAATCAGAATGCCTTCGATCTCATCATTGTCCTCTGCTTCTGCCAGACGCGGAATCAGATGCTCATATTTTGTGGCTTTTGTATTGCCGGAGACTGCCTCATGCCCTTCAATCTCGCCGATAATCGTCATCAGCTGGATATTATGCCTGCCGCTTTCCTTGCCAAGCCTGAGGGTACCGGTCTCTTTAATCTCTTCGTTCTCATCAGCCTGAGTTTTCCGAATCTGCTCTTCTTTATTATTATCCATTTTATTCCTGCCTTTCCTTCTCGTAACAATGCTTCATTTTTATATAGTATCTGAAAGAAAAACAGGAATTATACATTGATTTGCAGCTTGCAGCAAAACCGCTCCACAGGGGCATGTTTTGATTTGTAATCGGACAAATCAAAAATGGTATGGATGATTGTATACATCCATACCATTCAAATTATTGCAGTGCCTGCTCAATATCCGCAATAATATCCTCTACATTTTCAATCCCAACGCTGAATCTGATCAGGTCAGGCTGAACACCTGCCTCCAGCAGCTCCTGCTCATTCATCTGGCGGTGCGTGTGGCTTGCAGGATGGAGCACACAACTGCGCGCATCCGCAACATGAGTCACGATCGCCACCATTTTCAGTTTATCCATCATCTCAACTGCCGCGCTGCGTCCGCCTTTCAGACCAAATGTCAGTACGCCGCAGGTGCCGTCCGGCATATACTTCTGAGCCAGGTCATAATACTTATCCCCGGGAAGAGAAGGGCAGGACACCCAGGCTACCTTCTCATGGCTCTGCAGGTACTTTGCAACGGTAAGTGCATTTTCACAATGGCGTGGCATACGCAGATGAAGCGTCTCCAGCCCGATATTTAATAAAAATGCGTTTTGCGGCGCCTGAATAGATCCCAGATCTCTCATCAGCTGTGCGGTGGCTTTCTGAATATAGGCGAGTTTGCCAAATTTCTGTGTATAGACAATCCCATGGTAGGTCTCATCGGGTGTCGTCAGTCCCGGAAACTTCCCGGGCTGCGCTTCCCAGTCAAAATTACCGCTGTCCACAATGGCTCCGCCCACACAGGATGCGTGGCCGTCCATATACTTGGTGGTAGAGTGGGTCACAATGTCTGCCCCCCACTCAAAGGGACGGCAGTTGATCGGCGTTGCAAATGTATTGTCCACAATAAATGGTACTCCATGTGCATGCGCCGCTTTTGCAAATTTGTCAAAATCAAGAACGACTAGCGCCGGGTTTGCAATGGTCTCCCCGAATACAGCCTTTGTGTTGTCCTTAAAAGCAGCCTCAAGCTCTTCCGGCGTGCAGTCCGGATCTACAAAATCGGCTTCCACTCCCATCTTTCTGATGGTATGCGCAAACAGGTTATATGTACCGCCGTAAAGTGCAGAAGCACATACAATATGGTCTCCTGCCTCTGCAATGTTCATGACCGCATAAAAATTAGCCGCCTGGCCGGAGGAGGTAAGCATGCCGGCAACACCACCCTCTAAATCACAGATCTTAGCGGCAACCGCATCATTGGTCGGGTTCTGCAGCCTTGTATAAAAGTATCCGGCTTCTTCCAGGTCGAACAAGCGCCCCATCTGCTCGCTGCTTGTGTACTTGAAAGTAGTGCTCTGGCAGATTGGCAGGACTCTCGGCTCTCCGTTTCCCGGTTCATAACCGGATTGTATGCATTTTGTCTCTATCTTATAGCTGCTCATGTTTCCTTCCTCCTAAGAATATAGATATTTCTTTTCCAGCTTCCGTACCATATCGCTGTAGAGCATCTGGCATTCCTTCTCTTTGCCTTCCTCAATCAGATGGACGCAGGGACTCAGATAATCCTGCCAGATTCCCGCGTATATACTGGCTGAATCTTCCTGCCTGTCGATGCGTTTTACGATGGTTGGTGCGATATTATAATATTCATTCACCGTATCCATACCTTCTTTGGACTCCAGCAGATACTGGTCACGGTAATTCCGAAGCAGCGTCAGTTCATAACAGTCGTCCGGTTTATCCAGGCTTCTGCAGACTGCTGTTGTGATATAGCAGAGCCCTTTTTTGAAGCCTCCCTGGATCTGTTCACGGGTGGAATGCCCGATTTTATTATCCGGCATCCTTTCATTATATAACTCAATCATCTTTTCAGTAAACTCTTTTGTCTTCACACTGCTGATCTCCCCCAGAAGCGGGACAAAAAAAGATACCATATTCATATTAAAGTCAAGACAGGCCAGATCCCGCTTCCTTTTTGAAGGCACCGCCGCCAGCTGCTTTGCCGCATAATCCGGGATGACAGAAGCAGTTTTTGCCAGCGCTTCATCTGACTCCTCGAAAGCTTCTCTGATACGCCCCAGGAGCGCGCCGTGCCTGTTCAGTAATATGTCCATATCAGATGCATAAGTTTTTTTATGAAACTTCTTTGCATATTCGGCAGTTTCCTGAAATAAAGAAATCATATCTGCCTGCAGATTTTCCTGATTCATATTATCTCCTCTTTTTGTAAGGTATTGGCTTACCGCTGATTATTCGTCCCAGTTATGATATACGTCCTGTACATCATCATCTTCATCCAGCAGATCCAGTGTCTTCTGAATATTCTTAATGTCATCCTCAGAAGTCAGTTCCACATAGGTCTGCGGAATCATCGTAACCTCGGCATCTGCCATACTGATGCCCTCTTCTTCCAGCTTCAGGCGTACTGCGCTGAAATCTTCCGGCGCGGTAAGGATCTCAAAGCTGTCATCGCTCTCGGTAAAGTCTTCCGCACCTGCGTCCAGTGCCAGCATCATCAGCTCATCGGCATCCATGCTGCACTCTTCCTTGTCAACCAGTATCTGCCCCTTCTCATCGAACATAAAAGAGACACAGCCTGGGGTTCCCACATTACCGCTTCCCTTTGTAAATGCGTTCTTTACATTGGAAGCAGTCCGGTTCTTGTTGTCCGTCAGGGCCTTTACGATAATCGCTGTCCCGTTGGGCCCGTATCCTTCATATGTAATATGCTCATAATTGTCGCCCGCACCCTCGCCGGCCGCTTTTTTAATATTCCGTTCTATGGTGTCATTCGGCATATTATTGGCCTTTGCCTTAGCGATTACATCGCGCAGGCGGCTGTTGTTGTTCGGGTCCGGACCGCCGCCCTCTTTTACTGCAACGGCAAGCTCACGTCCAAGTTTCGTGAAGACCTTGCCCTTTGCAGCATCATTTTTTTCTTTCTTATGTTTAATATTCGCAAATTTAGAATGTCCTGACATCTCTAATCTCCTCTTTTAAATTTTCTTTACGTATTCTATCCGCAGAACTTGCCATACAATTTTACCACTCTTTTTTGTATATTTCAATTCTTTCTTCACAGATTCATCTCTGGGTTATGTAGGAAGTTCCAGACTGATCCGGATCGCATCGTTCACCCGCTTCATCATTCCACTGTCTACATGGCAGACAAATTCTTTCAGACGCTGCTTGTCGATCGTCCGGATCTGCTCCAGCAGGATCACGGAATTCTTTACAATATGGTATTTCTCTGCGCTGATTTCAATATGGGTAGGAAGTTTTGCTTTATTCATCCTGGATGTGATTGCCGCACAGATTACCGTAGGGCTGTGCTTGTTGCCCACGTCATTTTGTATAATCAGTACCGGACGGATACCGCCCTGTTCCGAGCCCACGACAGGACTCAAATCTGCATAATATATATCGCCTCTTTTAATTACCAAATCACTTCACACTCCGATTCTAATACTTTGATACTTGAGTATTCCCGCTTTTTTCGGATGTATGCAAGTGCACGAAAACTTTGGACAATCTTTACGATGTACTAGAAATATTCTACCTGTTTTACAACTTTCCCGTTCCTGGTATATACCCTTGGGATCCTTCTGCCCAGACAGCAGACGAACTCATAGTTAAAACGTCCGCAGAGACCGCTTAGTTCTTCCACAGAGATGTGTTCCTCCCCGTCAAAGCCTACCAGAACAGCCTGGTCCATGAACGTCACGCCCGGGATATCTGTCACATCAACCATAAACTGGTCCATACAGACCCTTCCAAGTATCCTGGCCCGCCTGCCGCGGATCAGCACGTCAGCTTTATTTGAAAGCCCTCTGGCGTATCCGTCACCGTACCCGACAGGAATAGTGGCTACTTTCATCTTCTTAGGTGCAATGAAAGTACCGCCATAGCTGATGGAAGTACCCGCTTCTACTTCCTTCACAAAAGTAACGTGGCTGATCAGCTCAAGCGCCGGCTTGAGATCCACGACTTCCTGCGAGACCTCCCCTGACGGGTACATTCCGTATGTGGAAATACCCGCGCGGACCAGATTATGTTTCATGTCCGGGAAGTCGATAATCCCGGCACTGTTGTCACAGTGATAATATGTAATGGAGGTTCCTTCCGCCTCCAGGGCCTTCTTCATCCATTCAAACTTTTCGTGCTGCTTATGTGTGTAGCTCTTGTCGGTCTCATCGGCTTTGGCAAAATGCGTATACATTCCCTCGATCTCTGTATTAGGCAGCCCGCCGATCTCCCGGATGGCCTTTACACTCTCCGGGCCGGGTAAGAATCCAAGCCTTCCCATCCCTGTATCAACTTTGATATGTATACGTGCTGTTCTGCCAAGTTTTTCCGCGGCTTTTGACATGCCTTTTGCCATCTCCTTCATATAAACAGTGGCACGGATATCTTTAAGAATCATCTCCTCATACTGCTCCGGGAAAATACAGCCGAGTACGAGAATTGGTTTTTTAAGCCCTTCCTTCCGGAGAGCTGCAGCCTCCTCCAGGCTTGCGGTGGCGTAGCCCCATATGTAATCCTTTTCTTCAAACATCTCCGCAATCGGCACGGCGCCATGGCCGTACCCATCCATCTTTATCACGGCGATGATCTGCGCCCCTTCCCCGATCCGCCGCCTCATCTGTTCCATATTATATGATACGGCATCCAGGTCTACCCTGGCAAATACCCTGTTAAACTGTTTCATTGCTCCATACTCTCCTCTGTTCTTTTTAGGCAGTCCCCGATTCCCGCCGTTATATCTTCTGCCAGCACACTGTAGGAACCCCTGGCTGCTTTGGCCTCGTCTCCCGCGCAGGCGTGCAGGTATACCCCGCAGACAGCCGCCTCATATGGCTTCAGTCCCTGGGCCATCAGCCCTGTAATAACCCCCGCGAGCACATCCCCGGACCCGGCCTTTGCCATAGAACTGTTTCCCGCAGTATTGACGAATATCTGACGGTCCCACTTGGCCGCAATTGTTCGTGCATCCTTTAAGACGCAGACAACACCCGCCCAGTCTGTAAATGCCCTGGTCATCTCAAAACGCTTTTCCTGCAGCTCTGTAACAGAACAGCCCAGCAGGCCGGACATTTCTTTCATATGCGGCGTCAGGACAATGGGCCGCTCCCGTTCTTCCAGCAGTTCCGGATGGCACCCCAGTATATTCAGCCCATCTGCATCTATCACGCAGGGAATCTGAACCTCTTTCACGACCTGAGTCAAGATACTCTCCGCAACACGGCTCTGTCCCAGCCCGCAGCCAATGCAGGCCACATCCGCCCATGCGAGGAGATCCCGAATGGCTTCTTCCTCATATTCAGTATAAGTGCTTACAATCGCTTCCGGTAAAAGCTGCTGCAATATCACCCGGTTATCTTCATGTGTATAAATCCGGACCAGACCCGCGCCGCATCTATACGCGGCCTTCGCACTCAAATATGCGGCGCCCGACATACCGCGGCTTCCGGTAATCATCAGGATCTTCCCATAGTTTCCTTTATGTGAATTGGGCCTTCGGGGCGGGATCAGCTCCGGCAGGTCCGATTTTTCAAATGTGTAGCAGACACCCGGTTCTTTTTCAAAAAGCTTCCGGCTGATTCCGATGGATACGGCAACAGTTTTTCCGGCATATTGGCAGCCCGGATGTAAAACACAGCCCAGTTTTTCGCACTCAAAAGTAACCGTCAGATCGGCTGAAAATGCCGTCCCTAATACCTTTCCAGTGGCTGAGCAGATGCCGGAAGGGATATCTATGGCAACCTTCTGTCCCGGCAGCGCACTCATCTTTTTAATATTTGCCGCATAAGCTCCCGAGACTTCCCGATTCAAGCCCACGCCGAAAACGGCATCCACTATAACAGTATATTCCTTTCTGTTGATTGTTGTTACTACAGGAACACCGCAATTTTCAGCGATTTTCATTTGCTGCATGCAGTCAGGAGTCCTGGATTCTTCGTTTCCGATGAAAGCGGCCTCAACATCACAGCCTTTTTCTTTTAACAGGCGCGCAACTGCAAAGCCGTCGCCGCCGTTGTTGCCGGAGCCGCAGACCACCAGCGTTCTGTGTGTATTGATTTTTTCCTGCTCCATAACGGCCACCGCCGCCAGAGCAGCCCGCTCCATCAGCACCATAGAGGGAATCCCGATCTCATGGATCGTGTAATTGTCCGCTTTCTGCATCCATTCACCGGTAGGCAGATATCTCATATACTCACTCTCCTTTATTTTCATAGTGTTTTGCTTGTGAAACCCGCGTCCGCAGCGTCCTCACCGCATCTGCCTCTAATACCACTGTGCGTATCCGAAGGGATTGTATCTGATAGGCGCAGGTGTCCCAATAAGTGAAATAACGTGCAACAAAGGCGCAGTGCCTTTGTTACACGTTTTATATTGTTAATCAATTATCATGTTCTTCATTGTAACGGCTGATATTATAAGACAGTTTCATCAAACTATCAGACAAATGTACGCTTTCTACGATCACATCATCCGGCAGGTGCAGATCAGTGTGCGCAAAATTCCATATGCCCTTGATACCATTCTCAACAAGCATATCGGCTACTTCCACTGCTTTTGACTTTGGAATCGTCAATGCAGCAATCTCTATGTCCGTATTTTCAACAAATTCTCTCAGGTCGTCCATCATACGGATCGGGATTCCACGTATAGTTACCCCTTCCAGTCTTGGATTCACGTCAAAAATCCCCTGCAGTATAAAGCCGCTCTTTTCAAAAGCCGCGTAATTGGCAAGCGCCTGTCCCAGGTTACCCGCTCCTATTATGATTACGTTATGTTTTCTGTTCAGTCCCAGAATCTTTCCGATCTCTGTATAGAGATACTTAACATTGTATCCATAGCCCTGCTGGCCGAAACCACCGAAGTTGTTTAAATCCTGGCGAATCTGAGATGCAGTGACGCTCATCTTCTTGCTCAGGTCATTTGATGAAATCCGTTCTACTCCTGCATCCAGTAATTCTCCCAAATATCTGTAATATCTGGGCAGCCGTCCAATTACTGCACGTGATATCTCTCTATCTTCCACAGCTATCCCCTCCAAACTTAATCTATTTAATATTATATAGAATTGTACGGGCAAAGTCAAATTTTAGTTGTATTTTAAACAATTTTCGTTATAATGAAATAAGTATACTCAAGGGCATACCGTAACTCATGCCCGGCGGGCGGGGTTTCGGCGGCTGAAGCATAACCGAAGGCCCGATACAGAAGACAACAGGAGGTTTCTTATGATACTTGCATGCCATAATCTCAATAAAGCTTTCGGTGGACAGGTCATTGTCAGAGACGGCTCTTTTCATATAGAAGACAGAGAAAAAGCGGCTCTGGTCGGAGTAAACGGGGCCGGAAAATCCACCATTCTTAAGATGATCGTAAAGGAAGAGCCAGCCGACAGCGGTGAAATTGTAGTTACAAAAGGGAAAACTCTCGGATATCTCGCACAGCAGCAGAAACTCGAGGGCGGCCGCTCCATATATGAGGAAGTAAAGACAGCAAAGGCTGATATTATCGAGTTGGAAAATCAAATCCGTGCTATTGAAAAGGAATTGAAGTCTCTGAGCGGTGATGCCCTTCAGAGCAGGCTCGATACCTATCATCGCATGATGTCCGCGTTTGAGGCACAGAATGGGTATGCTTACGAAAGCGAGCTGACAGGCGTCCTCAAAGGACTTGGGTTTCAGGAGGAGGATTTTGACAAAAAAACGGACACCCTTTCCGGAGGGCAGAAAACAAGGGTTTCCCTGGGAAAACTGCTCCTCACAAAACCCGATATCCTGCTTCTGGATGAGCCCACAAACCATCTGGATTTAAATTCCATCACCTGGCTTGAGACCTATCTGCTGAACTACCCCGGCGCCGTATTTATCGTCTCCCATGATCGTTTCTTCTTAAACAGAGTGGTCACAAAAGTGGTGGAGATCGAAAATGGGGCTGTCCGGATGTACGCCGGCAACTATAAGGCCTATGCGGACAAAAAACAACAGATCCGCGACGCCATGATGAAAGAATATCTGAACCAGCAGAGGGAAATCAAGCATCAGGAGGCCGTCATAGAAAAACTCCGGTCTTTTAACCGTGAGAAGTCCATCAAGCGCGCGGAAAGCCGTGAAAAACTGCTGGATAAGATGACGCTGGTCGATAAGCCCCAGGAGGCGGCGAAGGAGATCCATTTTTCCCTGGAGCCCTCTTGCCTGAGCGGCAACGACGTGCTTTCAGTGGAGGGGTTGTCTAAAAGCTTTGACAGTCAGACCTTATTTACGGATATCAGCTTTGATATCAGACGCGGCGAACATGTGGCTGTAATCGGTGACAACGGCACCGGGAAAACCACGCTGCTTAAGATTATCAACCAGGTGGTTCCCCCGGATACGGGCTCCTTTACTCTGGGGTCTAAGGTGAGAATCGGTTATTACGATCAGGAACACCATGTGCTGCACGACCAGAAAAATATATTTGACGAGATTTCGGATGACTATCCAACTCTGAATAATACGCAGATCAGAAATACGCTAGCCGCATTCCAGTTTACCGGTGATGACGTGTACAAACTGATCGGGGACCTGAGCGGCGGCGAGAAGGGACGCGTATCGCTGGCAAAACTGATGCTCTCCGAGGCCAATTTCCTAATCCTCGATGAGCCCACAAACCATCTGGATATCACATCAAAAGAGATATTGGAAAAAGCAGTCAACGACTATACCGGTACCGTCTTATACGTCTCACACGACCGCTATTTTATCAACCAGACAGCTACCCGCATATTAGAGCTGGTGAATCAGACCTTTGTAAACTATATCGGCAATTATGACTATTATCTGGAAAAAAAGGAAGAGCTGACGGCCGTCTATGCTTCCCCCGCAGCCAGGGGCACGGATGATTCCGGTATTCCGAAGGAATCTGTTTCAGACGCAAAGCTCAGCTGGCAGGAACAGAAGGAACAGCAGGCCAGGGAGCGCAAAAAACAGAATGAACTGAAAAAGACGGAAGAACGCATCACTGTACTGGAAGAAAGAAATGAAGAGATCGATGAACTGATGACCCATGAAGATGTGTATTCCAACTCGGTCAAATGCCAGGAACTTGCTGCAGAAAAGGCTTCTAATGAAGAGGAACTGGACATTCTCTATGAAAAATGGGGAGAACTTGCAGAATAAGAATAAAATGGGGAAGCTCACTTCAACGCTCCAACGCCTTTATAAAAAACGGACCGGCATGCAGATCTGCGTGCCGGTCCGTTTTTGCATCATTTAATTTGAAGTATCATTTATTTGATGACTTTTTAAGCATTGAATGAGGCAGATAAAATTTACAGCCTTGCTGCAATCGCTTTGATAAAGTCCTCACTGTTGAGAACAGTCGGATTCTCAATCGTTGTAATCAGTGCCAGATCCTTTGTCATGCTTCCGGATTCTATGGTGTCAATGGTCGCTTTTTCCAGTCTGTCCGCAAATGCCATCAGATCATTGTTTCCATCCAGCTCTCCGCGCTTTCTTAAAGCCCCTGTCCATGCAAAAATAGTTGCAACTGAATTGGTGGATGTCTCCTCCCCCTTGAGGTGCTTGTAATAGTGGCGCTGTACGGTTCCGTGGGCCGCCTCATATTCATAATATCCGTCGGGAGACACAAGCACGGATGTCATCATGGCGAGCGATCCGAATGCGGAGGATACCATATCACTCATGACGTCGCCGTCGTAGTTCTTGCACGCCCAGATATATCCGCCCTCTGATTTCATAACACGCGCTACCGCATCATCAATCAGTGTATAGAAATACTCGATCCCGGCTGCCTTGAATTTTTCATCGTATTCTGCATCATAGATTTCCTGGAAAATGTCCTTGAATGTGTGGTCATATTTTTTGGAAATCGTATCTTTTGTGGCAAACCAGAGATCCTGTTTTGTATCCAGCGCATAGTTGAAGCAGCTTCTTGCAAAGCTTTCGATGGACTGATTGATATTGTGCATGCCCTGCACGATACCCGGTCCATCAAAATTATGTACGAGCTCTTTTGTCTCTGTCCCGTCTTTAGCCGTATAGACAAGCTCCACCCTGCCAGCGCCCGGAATCTTCATCTCTGAGCCCTTATATACATCACCGTATGCATGACGGGCAATGGTAATCGGCTTTTTCCAGTTCTTAACGCATGGCTCAATTCCTTTTACGACGATCGGCGCACGGAAAACCGTACCGTCCAGAATGGCACGGATGGTCCCGTTCGGGCTCTTCCACATCTCCTTCAGGTCATATTCATCCATACGTGCAGCATTCGGGGTGATGGTTGCACACTTAACAGCTACTTTGTACTTCTTTGTAGCATTCGCGGAATCCACCGTTACCTGGTCGTTTGTTTCATTTCTATATTCCAGGCCCAGATCGTAATATTCCGTATTCAGCTCGATGTAAGGCTCCAGAAGATTATCTTTAATCATCTTCCAGAGGATTCTTGTCATCTCATCCCCGTCCATCTCAACAATCGGTGTACTCATCTTAATCTTTTCCATCTTAACTGTCTCCTCCTAATCGTTTTTCATACATTATTTTGCGGCTTGCTGGAAACCAGCCCCGCAGGGGCATGAATTACGGGATGCCCATGGGTATAACCTTGTTTTTTAAGGTTCTGTATGACATGCAGAATATGCTCGTTGGCGAGCTGCTCCGCAAGGTCTGCATCTTTATCCCGGATTGCGCGCAGAATCTGCTTATGCTCCCGGATCGACTTTCTGGCCCGTTCTTCTGAGACTACGGAAGATCTACGCGCCAGTTGGACATATTTGTGGAAATCTGTCAGTACATGGCTGAGTATCTTGCTGTTTGACGCCTCATATAAAACCGCATGGAACTTGCCGTCCAGTTCAGCCACCTGATCCGCACTGCCGCCACCCTCTTTTTTCATATGAAACTCGGAAAGAAGCATAATCTCGTCCAGCTCATCCAGCTGCTCGTCCGTAATGTTTTCTGTAGCCCATCTCGCGCACAGCCCCTCCAGCATAGAACGGATCATATAGATGTCGCTTACATCCTTCGAAGATATTCCCGTCACATATGCCCCCTTATTCGGGATGATAGAGACAAGGCCTTCCAATTCAAGCTGCCTCAGCGCCTCTCGCACAGGCGTGCGGCTGACCCCCAGTTCTTTCCCGATCGTATTTTCCCTTAACTCATCGTGTTCCTCATACTTTCCCTTCAGGATATCGTCACGGATTCTCTGAAAAACACGGCTGCCTAAGGAATGGTCCTGATATTCTTCCATTTTGCTTATATGTCCTCCCAAGTCAGAGTTTTATATGCAGTTCACTGCATACACTGTCTATTTTGGCAACTAATTCGTCATCTGTCAAGACTGTAACGCGACCTTCTTCATATTCTTTGTCCACCCAGGTCTTTAACGCCAGCACAAGCTCTGAATTTTTATCCACCTGGCGTTCTGCCGGAAGCTTGTAGTATGCGTTAATCCAGTAAGCAATTCCCGCAATACCGGACGTATTGGAGACAGATACAAGCGCCGGGCGGTTTAAATATTTGTCGGTATCAAAAATATTATAAATTTCTTCGTTTTTGAGCATTCCATCCGCATGAATCCCGGCACGGGTTACATTAAAATTCTTCCCCACAAACGGTGTTCTGGAGGGAACCCGGTATCCGATCTCTTTTTCATAGTACTCCGCCAGCTCTGTGATCACAGTTGTATCCATCCCGTCCAATGTACCCCTGAGCTGTGCGTATTCAAATACCATCGCTTCAAGCGGGGTATTGCCAGTACGCTCTCCGATACCGAACAAGGAACAGTTGACTCCCGAAGCGCCATACAGCCAGGCCGTTGTTGAGTTGCTGACTGCTTTATAGAAATCATTGTGCCCGTGGAACTCAATCAGCTCGCTTGGGACACCCGCATGTGTCATCAACCCATATATAATGCCCGGTACAGATCTCGGAATTACCGCACCGGGGAAATTCACACCGTATCCCATAGTATCGCAGGCACGGATCTTAACCGGTATCTGGTACTCTTCCATCAGCTTCATCAGCTCCAGGCAGAAGGGGATCACAAACCCATATATATCAGACCGCGTAATATCCTCCAGATGGCAGCGCGGCTTCACGCCAGTTTCCATACACTCCCTCACTACGGACAGATAGTGGTTCATTGCTTCCCTGCGGGTCATCTTCAATTTATAAAATATATGATAATCCGAACAGCTGACAAGTATCCCCGTTTCCTTCAGCCCGATATCCTTAACCAGCCCAAAATCTTTCTTACTGGCACGGATCCAGCTTGTGATTTCCGGAAATTCATATCCTTTCTCCAGACATTTATAGACAGCATCCCTGTCCTTCTTACTATACAGGAAAAACTCGCTCTGCCGTATCTTCCCCTGCGGGCCCCCGAGTCTATGTAAATAATCAAAAACAGCTACAATCTGTTCCGTCGTATAAGGAGCGCGTGACTGCTGTCCGTCACGGAACGTCGTATCCGTAATCCATATCTCATCCGGCATATTATGAGGCACGATTCTGTCATTAAAAGCAATTTTAGGAATCTCATCATAGTGAAACAGATTGCGGAATACATTCGGATTATCAACATCCACCAGCTGATAAATATACTCTTCCAGTTCCAAAAGATTCGTGTGCTTGTTCAAAAAAACTTTCCTGTCTTCCATTTAGTCCTTACCTCCTACATAGCCAGTTGACATACTGTAACATTGTAATTGTGTAAATTACATCCGTGTATAATTGTATACAATAATACATTTCTTGTCAATAACAAATTTTAAATGCAGATTCCTTCCACCCCCTCCTTGAACTCCATAAGAGGCAGTTTCCTCCCGTTTTGAAACAATAGACCAAGAACCGGACACAGTGGGGTCTGGAAGCGTCTTCCGGCTGCACTTTACAGCCAGAACCCGTTTCCAGACCCCACTGTGTCCGGTTTCTGAACCATCACCTTCTAAACTAAAGAATAACTCTAACCTTCAAAACCCCCTCGATACCGCTGAGTTCATCTATTACTGCCCTTGATACATCCCCATCTACATCCATCATGGTATAGGCATATTCTTTTCTGCTCTTATTTGTCATCAGGGAGATATTTAACTTTTCTTTTGCGAGCAATGCCGTGAACTGCCCGAGCATGTTTGGTATGTTATGGTGCAGGATGGTGATTCTGGATCCTTCACCTTTCTGTCCCATATCACAATCCGGGTAGTTTACGGAATGTGTAATATTACCATTTTCCAGGTAATCAATGGTTTCCTTGACTGCCATTTTTGCACAGTTGTCTTCGGATTCCTCTGTGGAAGCTCCGAGGTGTGGAATTACAATTGCCCCTTTAACTCCTGTGACCTCCGGTGTTGGAAAGTCTGTTACATAACATTTCACGTTTCCTGCTACAAGGGCATCAACCATGTCCTCACTGTTTACGAGCACATCTCTTGCAAAATTCAGGATGACCACATCTTTTTTCATCAGGCTGATCGTGTCTTTGTTAATCATGCCCTTCGTATCTTCCAGGGCCGGTACATGGATCGTGATATAATCACATTCTTTATAGAGCTCATCTACCGTTTTTGCATGGTGGATATTACGTGAAAGCTTCCATGCAGCGTCGACGGATACATATGGGTCATAACCGTATACTTCCATTCCGAGATGCGTTGCAGCATTTGCTACCAGAACTCCGACTGCTCCGAGACCTATGACGCCCAATTTTTTGCCTTCCAGCTCTGTCCCGGCAAAGGCCTTTTTCTTTTTTTCGGTCATCTTGGCGATGTCCCCGTCCTCTTCATTCTCCTGAACCCAGCTGATACCGCCTATTATGTCACGCGCCGCAAGAAGCATTCCCGCGATCACAAGTTCTTTTACACCATTGGCATTAGCTCCGGGGGTATTGAATACAACGATTCCTTTTTCTGCACATTTGTCCAGCGGGATATTATTAACGCCCGCACCTGCCCGTGCGATGACCTTCAGGCTGCTGCTGAAGTCCATATCATGCATTCCTGCACTCCTTACGAGGATGGCGTCCGCCTCCCCTGCGTCCTCTGTTCTTACATAGTTTTCATTAAATTTCTCCAGTCCCACCGGGGCTATTGGATTCAGGCAATTATACTTATACATTTTACAGATTCTCCTCCTCGAACTTCTTCATAAATGCAACGAGTGCTTCTACACCCTCATATGGCATTGCATTGTATATGCTGGCACGCATGCCGCCCACGCTTCTGTGACCTTTCAGATTCTCCAGGCCTGCGGCTTTCGCCTCTTTCACAAACTTGGCATCCAATTCGGCATTTCCTGTAACAAAAGGCACATTCATCAGAGAACGATCCTTTGGCTCAACGGTGCCTTTGAACATCTTGCTCTGATCCAGGAAATCATACAGAAGCGCTGCTTTCTTTTCGTTGCGGGCCTTCATTGTCTCCAGGCCTCCCATGCTCTTGAGCCATTTAAATACCTTTCCGCAAATATAGATGCCGTATGCCGGAGGGGTATTGTAAAGGGATTTTGCGTCTGCGTGTGTTTTATATGTAAGCATGGTCGGTGTGCCGGGCAGTACGTCCTCCGTTATTAAATCTTCACGGATAATTACGATCACAACGCCTGCAGGCCCGATATTCTTCTGGACTCCTCCGTAAATCACCCCATATTTGCTTACGTCCACTGGTTCGGACAGGAAGCAGGATGATACGTCGGCAACCAGAGTTTTGCCTTTTGTATTCGGAAGTTCTTTGAATTTGGTTCCGTAAATTGTATTGTTTTCACAAATATAGACATAATCTGCATCCTCTGAAACCGGAAGGTCAGAGCAATCTGGTATATATGAGAACGTCTTGTCTTCAGAAGATGCTATTTTGTTAACTTTACCGTATTTTGCGGCTTCACTGGCAGCTTTTTTCGCCCACTGTCCTGTCACAATATAGTCGGCTGCCTTATTTTTCATAAGGTTCATCGGTATCATGGCAAACTGCTGGGATGCTCCTCCGTGCAGAAACAGGACTTTATAGTTGTCAGGAATATTCATAAGCTCCCTCAGATCAGCCTCTGCTGATGTAATGATCTCTTCGAAAGCCTTTGAGCGATGACTCATTTCCATGACCGACATGCCGGTTCCCTTGTAATCCAACATCTCTTCTGCTGCTGATTTTAATACTTCTTCCGGTAAAACTGCCGGCCCTGCTGAAAAATTGTACACTCTACTCATTTCAAATTTCCTCCTGCACTTTTTATGCTTCATCATTGATAGGTTTCATTACAACTCAAGCCATCTCTATCCTGTCTTCGGGTACTAATGGCTGATATCGCTCTCGTCAAAAGCTTCGCTGATTGCAGCTCCCGGAGCTACCATGGGCCATACTTTATCATCACTGTCAATCTGACAGTCGATGACAACCGGCTTATTCAGCGTTAAGGCTTTCGCAAATGCCGCCTGGAATTCGTCCTTTGTGGTTACACGGATCCCTTCTGCCCCCATGGCTTCCGCCAGCTTCACAAAATCCACCGCATCGTTCAAAACGGTGGCGGAATAGCGTTGCTCATAAAACAGGTTCTGCCACTGGCGGACCATGCCAAGGACGTGATTGTTAATCACAACCTGGATGACGGGAATCCGGTGCCGCACCGCTGTGGCTATTTCATTCATATTCATACGGAAACAGCCGTCCCCTGCGATATTAACCACAATGCTGTCGGGACAGCCGGTCTTCGCACCAAGAGACGCTCCCAAGCCGTATCCCATCGTTCCCAGACCACCGGAAGTCAGGAAGGTACGCGGCTTTGTATACTTGTAATACTGCGCGGCCCACATCTGATGCTGCCCCACCTCTGTTACTACGATGGCGTCCCCTTGTGTCTGCCTGTAGATTTCTTCTACGACATAGGGGCCTGTCAGTACGTCCGTATGGTAATTGAGCGGGTATTTTTCTTTGTATTCCCGGATTTTACTCATCCATTCGGGGTGGCGCTGCTGTTCCAGGCCTGCATTTATCTTCTTCAGGACTTCTTTGATGTCGCCCACAACGCCGGCGGTAATGATGACGTTTTTATTCATCTCGGCCGCATCGATATCAATTTGAAGAATCTTTGCATTCTTTGCAAACTTCCTGGTATTGCCGGTCACTCTGTCGCTGAACCTTGCGCCGATAACAATCAACAGGTCGCATTCGCTGACCCCGTAATTGGACGTCTTGGTCCCGTGCATGCCAAGCATGCCCGTATATCTCCCATCGGTTCCCGGAAATGCGCCCTTGCCCATAAGTGAATCCGTGACCGGCGCGTCAACTTTATGAACAAACTCAGTCAGTTCTTCACTTGCACCCGATAAAACGGCTCCGCCGCCGACAAAGATATAAGGGCGCTTTGCCTTATTAATCATGCTGATTGCTGTCTCCACCTCTTTGTCAGAGACTTCCTCAATCCCCATTGGGATGACGGAAGTAATTGCTTCACGCTTATAATCGGTTTTCTCACCGGTCACATCTTTTGGAATATCAATCAGTACCGGCCCGGGGCGGCCTGTCTGCGCGATTCTGAATGCCTTACGGATCGTCCCGGCCAGCTTACTGACATCTTTTACAATATAGTTGTGCTTTGTAATCGGCATTGTAATGCCTGCAATATCAATCTCCTGAAAACTATCCTTGCCAAGCAGGGATACGCCAACATTACAGGTAATTGCAACAACCGGGATGGAATCCATATAAGCCGTAGCGATGCCGGTAACCAGGTTCGTGGCTCCCGGTCCGCTTGTGGCAAAGCAGACGCCAACCCTGCCCGTCGCTCTCGCATATCCGTCTGCGGCATGCGCAGCCCCCTGTTCGTGGGAGGTCAGGATATGCGTGATCTCATCACTGTGTTTATATAAAGCGTCATAGACGTTCAGGATCGCGCCGCCCGGATACCCAAAAACAGTATCCACGCCCTGCTCCTTCAGACATTCAATGACGATTTCTGCTCCAGTTAAATGCATTGATAAGGACCTCCTAATTTGTCTTTGGCACTTCCAGTATTGCCCCTCTGTTGCCGGATGTAACCATAGATGCATATCTCGCCAGGTATCCGGTCTTAATCTCCGGCTCCTTTGGCTGCCATTTAGCTCTTCTGGCTGACATCTCTTCATCTGAAACATCCAATTCCAGCTTCAGTTCTGGAATATTGATCTTAATAATATCGCCTTCCTCTACCAGCGCAATCGGTCCGCCCACAGCAGCTTCCGGTGACACATGCCCGATGGATGCGCCGCGGGATGCGCCGCTGAAACGTCCGTCCGTAATAAGCGCCACGGTAGAACCAAGCCCGTATCCTGCGATTGCAGAGGTCGGATTGAGCATCTCCCTCATGCCCGGGCCTCCTTTTGGTCCTTCATAGCGGATAACAATGACATCCCCCGGGTTGATCTTACCTGTCTTGATCGCCTCGGTGGCAGCTTCATCGCTTTCAAAAATTCTTGCAGGTCCTTCATGTACCAGCATCTCCGGAACAACTGCGGAGCGCTTAACCACGCTGCCGTCAGGTGCAAGATTTCCCTTGAGCACTGCAATTCCACCGGTTTCGCTGTAAGGATTTTCAATCGGCCGGATGACTTCCGGATTGAGATTCTTACAGCCTGCAATATTCTCAGCCACTGTTTTACCTGTCACGGTCATGCATTCCGTATGCAGCAGGCCTTTTTTATTTAACTCATTCATAACGGCGTACACACCGCCCGCCTCATTCAGATCTTCAATGTATGTATGGCCTGCCGGTGCAAGGTGGCACAGGTTCGGCGTTTTTTCACTAATTGAATTTGCAAATTCAATCTCAAAGTCCATTCCGATCTCATGAGCGATAGCCGGAAGGTGCAGCATACTGTTTGTGGAGCAGCCCAGAGCCATATCTACGGTTAATGCATTAAGAATGGCCTCCTCCGTGATAATATCTCTTGGCCGGATATTCTTTTTCACCAGTTCCATTACCTGCATACCCGCGTGTTTAGCCAGCTGCAGCCTTGCGGAGTAGACAGCCGGGATCGTTCCGTTCCCACGCAGCCCCATGCCGAGCGCCTCCGTGAGACAGTTCATGCTGTTGGCTGTGTACATACCGGAACAGGAACCGCATGTAGGGCACGCTTTATTTTCAAATTCACATAAATCCTCTTCGGACATTGTTCCTGCCGCATAGGAGCCAACGGCCTCAAACATACTGGAAAGACTGGTTCTGCCGCCCTTCACATGTCCCGCAAGCATGGGTCCTCCGCTGACAAAGATCGTCGGGATATTGATTCTGGCCGCGGCCATCAAAAGTCCCGGCACATTTTTATCACAATTTGGAATCATCACAAGCGCGTCAAACTGATGCGCCATAGCGAGCGCTTCTGTTGAATCAGCGATCAGGTCTCTTGTGACCAGAGAATACTTCATTCCCACATGTCCCATGGCAATCCCGTCACAGACAGCGATTGCCGGAACCATAATAGGGGTTCCTCCTGCCATAGCCACCCCCATTTTGACGGCCTCAGTGATCTTATCCAGATTCATATGCCCGGGCACAATCTCATTGTAAGAACTCACTACGCCTACAAGCGGTCTGTCCAGTTCCTCCTGCGTCATTCCCAGCGCATTAAACAAAGAACGATGGGGCGCCTGCTGGCTTCCCTTTGTTACTGTATCACTTCTCATAGTTATAAAACCTCCTTTTCTACTTATGCCATTACTCCTGCTGTTATAACCCAGATCTAACTAAATGTTTATATAGGAACAGATCTTATCTCCCATCTCACTGGTGCCAATCTGTGTATTTCCTTCCGACATAATATCTATCGTGCGAAGCCCGTCTTTTAATACTTTTGAGACAGCATTTTCGATGGCGTCAGCTTCCTTATCCAGATCAAATGAGAACCGGAGCATCATTGCCGCCGACAGAATTGTTGCAATCGGATTGGCAATCCCCTTGCCCGCAATATCAGGAGCGGAACCGCCGCTTGGCTCATAAAGCCCGAACTTTGTCTCATTAAGGCTGGCTGATGCAAGCATTCCGATTGATCCGGTAACCATACTTGCCTCATCCGACAAGATATCCCCGAACATATTCTCCGTCAATATCACGTCAAACTGGCTCGGATCCTTAACCAGCTGCATTGCGCAGTTGTCCACCAGCATGTTTTCCAAAACAACCTCCGGATAATCGGCAGCCACTTCCTCTACTACCTTTCTCCACAATCTGGAAGAGTCCAGTACGTTCGCCTTATCCACGCTCGTCACTTTCTTCCTGCGCTTCATAGCAATATCAAATCCCCGTTTTGCAATACGGCGTATTTCCTTTTCATTATATGTAAGTTCATCATATGCAGTCATAACCCCGTCCACTTCCACGGTCTTTCTCTGGCCAAAATATAGCCCGCCGGTCAATTCCCGCATAATCATCATATCAAACCCTTTTGCTGCGATCTCTGCTTTCAGAGGGCACGCCTCTTTCAGCTCATCATACAGCACCGCCGGCCTCAGATTTGCAAAAAGATTCAATTCCTTCCGAATCCTCAGCAGCCCGGCCTCCGGTCTCTTAGATGGTTCCAGCTGATACCACGGAGAAGTCGCGGCATCTCCGCCGATAGACCCCATCAGCACCGCATCACTTGCCTTGGCAAGCGCAATCGTCTCATCCGTAAGAGGCACGCCATTCACATCAATAGATGCCCCTCCCATCAAAAGCTGCGTATAACAGAACTCATGCCCGAATACCGCTCCCACTTTATCCAGAACCTTCATCGCTTCCGTCACGATCTCCGGCCCAATACCGTCCCCTTTAATCACTCCGATGTTCAGTCTCATACCTAATACTTCCTTCCAAATATATATGTAATAGAATAAAAATGCTAATTTTTATCATACCGTATTTTTCGCCACGTTTCAACCCTTTAATGCGAAAAATGGAGGGATTGGAGGGATTGCGCAAGGGTGGACGCCGTCGTCAGGGGAAGGAGGGGCAGCTGAGGGCGGAATTGGAGGATAAGCAGCTCTAAATTAAAAAGGGCGGGAAAATGCCGGGCACCGCAGGCATTTAAGCCGAATTCCGATGAATTCGCCTTGCAGGCCTGCTTGGAACCAGGCTTTGTGAGCCTGGTTCCAGCCCGCATTTTCCCGCCCTTTTTAATGAAGAGCTGCTAATCCCCAAAAGAGCCTGCAGCCGCCCCTCCTTCCCCTGCCGCCGGCTGGTTCATCCGGCCGGCACGTACAATTCCATCCCATGTAGGATTTCGAAGTGGGAGCAGCGGATGTGCCCTGGCAAAGTGTATCTTTCACCAGACGGGATATTATCAGATCAGCAAATTTTCCTTCGTCTCCTACCAAAATAGCCCCTAGAAGCCAGCCCAATCCGCTGCCCTCCCCGCCGCCTTTCACCTGCTGAATAGTCGTCCACCCGCTCGGATGAGCCTAGCCCGTCAGGGAACACATGGTGATTCCCGGGGCATCAAAGTGCGCGTTAGAAACACTTATAGCGAAAAAGCAGCAGCTGATGGATGAAAACTGATTACCAAATCAGTTTTCAAAGCCGCCTGAGCTTAGAAATCATCAGATTTCTAAGTGAATGCGGCTGGTTCCATCAGCTGCTGCTTTTTCGCTGTTAGTGTTTCTTCGCAAACGGCCTGCCCCGGGAATCACCATGTGTTCCCTGACGGGCGCCCCTCACCCCGCGTCTCCCCGCCTATTCAGCACTAGGCTTCTCGATCTGAGCAATTGCCGCTTTCTGCATTGGTATCCTGCAGTTTTTATTGTTCCCAAATTCTACGATTACATCGTCATCTGTGATATCAATAATTACCCCATAAAAACCGCTTGTTGTCAAAGCGGTATCGCCTACTTCCATTGTGGAAAGCATTGCCTGTACTCTCTTCTGCTCTTTCTTCTGAGGGCGCATAAGCAAAAACCACATACCACCAATAATAACAACATAGATCAGGATAATGCCACCCATCCCTGTTGCTCCGCCTGCCGCTAATAATCCATTCATTTTAAATCCTCCTAATTACTATCTCTACAAACAATAAGTTAACTATACACAAAATTGGACAAATCTTCAAGTATCTTTTGGAATTTCACTAAATTTTTATGCCTCTTTTATGCCCGCCATTCCGTCCAGCTTTCTTTTTTTATACGCTTTATACTCTCCTGCTTCAATGGCTGCCCTTATTTCCTCCATCATCGTGTTATAGAAATAGAGGTTGTGCAGGACGCACAGGCGCATGCCCAGCATTTCTTTTGCCTTGAGAAGATGGCGGATATAGGCTCTGCTGTAGCTTCTGCAGGCGGGGCACTGGCATCCTTCCTCAATGGGACTGTCGTCCAGTTCAAATTTTGCATTAAACAGGTTTAGTTTTCCGTGGTTTGTGTAGACATGTCCGTGTCTTCCGTTCCTTGTCGGATAAACACAGTCAAAGAAGTCCACACCCCGGTCTACGCCCTCGAGTATGTTGGCCGGCGTACCCACTCCCATCAGATAAGTCGGCTTTTCCAATGGAAGGTAAGGTACAACGGCATCCAGAATACGGTACATGTCTTCATGGCTTTCCCCTACCGCGAGGCCTCCCACTGCATATCCGTCCAGTTCGAGCTCCGTGATCTGTTTGGCATGCTCAATCCGGATGTCCTCATAGATGCCGCCCTGGTTGATGCCGAACAGCATCTGCTGCGGATTGATCGTATCGGGCAGGGCATTCAGGCGTGCCATCTCCGTCTTGCACCGCCTCAGCCAGCGGGTCGTTCTTGCCACGGAATCCGTCATATACTCTCTGTCTGCCACGCTGGAGGGGCATTCGTCAAATGCCATTGCAATTGTAGAAGCCAGGTTTGACTGGATCTGCATGCTTTCTTCCGGCCCCATAAAAATCTTTCTTCCATCTATATGGGAATGAAAATGAACGCCTTCTTCCCTAATCTTACGCAGATCTGCAAGGGAAAACACCTGGAACCCGCCGGAGTCCGTCAGAATCGGCTTGTCCCATTTCATAAATCTGTGAAGCCCGCCCAGCTTCTTAACGACCTCATCACCTGGCCGTACATGAAGGTGATATGTGTTGGAAAGCTCCACCTGTGTCTTGATTGTCTGAAGATCTTCTGTGGAAACGGCGCCTTTAATGGCTGCCGCGGTGCCCACATTCATAAATACCGGAGTCTCTATCGCTCCGTGAACCGTATGAAAACGGCCCCGCTTAGCAAGACCGTCCCGTTTTAATAATTCGTACATAGTAACCTCATCTGTTATATAATTTTTCAAGCACTTAATAATGTATGATCACAGGTGTGCCCATACCGATCATATTGAATAAAGCCTCAGCCTGGCCGTATGGCATGTTTATACATCCATGGGAACCAATGCTTGTATACAGCGAACCTCCGAATCCCGGCTGCCACGTCGCATCGTGGAACCCAATTCCGCTCCAGGTCACACGCATCCAGAAGCTGACCGGCGTCTCGTATTCCGGTTCTCCTGTACTCGGGTCAATCTCACCGACCAGTGTCTTGTTCCGCTGGATCTCCAGAATATTGTAGACTCCCGCAGGGGTTTCCTTCTCCGGCGAAGGGTAACCTGTAACTACATCCGTCTCAAGC
The DNA here is from genome assembly GCF_009680135.1 of Eubacterium sp. BIOML-A2. NCBI lineage: Bacteria > Bacillati > Bacillota > Clostridia > Eubacteriales > Eubacteriaceae > Eubacterium > Eubacterium sp. BIOML-A2. The sequence continues at coordinate 20,414 of NZ_WKZK01000017.1, read as the reverse complement.
GCAACGGCGCCGTCTACAATATACCACATATGCTGGGCAGACAGATCCACTTCCGCATAGGTGTTCCCCCAGTCCGCAGGCGCATGTGCAGCTGCTGTCTGATAGTAAGCCGGTTCTTTTTCTACCGTTTCCCCATTCTTGATGCTGTTGGTCAGCGCTTCGAATTCGGTATCCTCATCAATGGACCAGCCATAAGTGCCTCCGGATACTTCCGCGCTCTTTCCGGTTGGAGTAACGATTGTCCTGGTTGTCCCCACTGTATCGTATTTGTCACCAAACTCTGTCAGCCAGGATTTGACCGCTTCTTCGTTAAAAGTTACGTTCATATTCTCATCGGCGGTAACCCATGTGGATATCAGTGTCTTATCAACAACTTCCCGCTCGGTCATTGTATATGTAATACTTGCCTTACAGTAGCTATTCATGGTATCGCACGCCTTTTTTACTTCCTCGGACTCTGAGGTGAATCTTGGCTCTGCATAACATTTTTCTTTTTCCATATCCAGTTCCGTCTGAAACTCGGAAATATACCGGTGCACCTTTTCCTTCAGCACGTCCATATTTACTGCGGTGCCGATCACTTCCGGTTCTATGACAAACTTCTCTCCGTCAAACTTTGGATACGCGGACTGCGCAGGAACCTGTTCGGCAGTCACTGCCTGAAGGCTCTGTATCTTAGAATCCAGTGCAGACTGATCATAGGAAACCTCAACCGTCACTTTGGCCGAATTCTTTGAAAAGAACGCCGCCGGCCAGAGGAAACCATTCTGCTTTTTCAACGCCTGCTTAATATCATCATTTTCCTTGTAGGTTAATGAGATCTCGCTTCCGGCAATCGTGTCGGACTTATTGTCCTTTTCTTTGACTTCCAGCTGATAGCCATCGACCTGTTCTTTCATGTATGCCTCTACATCCGCAGGGGTCTTTCCTGAAAAATCATGCCCGTTAATCTCGGTGTTCATAAAGAAATGGCTCATAAAGAATACGGAGACACCGATATAGACCGCCGCTACAGCAGCCACAACGCTGCCTGTAATTATCCAGAGCTTTTTCATACTCTTCTTTTTTCTGCCTTTCTTTTTCCCAGACTTCTTATTTTTTTTCTTTGGCTCTTCCTCCTCGAAGATGTCTTCGAACTCTATCTCCTCATCTTCCTCCTCAAAATCATCGTCTTCCTCGTAGTCATCATCATAATACCTGCCGCTGTCTGTATCGTATGCCGCATCCTTCTGTGAGGAGGAACGGACCTCGATCACATCAGGAATCACCTGGGTTTTGGCTATATCCCGGGGCTGCTCCGCCTGCCCCCTGCCGGTATCAGTGCGGGCAGACTCTTCTTGCGGTTCCTCTTCCTCCTCTTCTTCATCGAAGAAGTAGTCCTCATCATCTTCATCTATCTCATCGTCCAGAAAATAATCCTCGGCTGTTTCATCGATCTCATCCTGGTAGTATTTCTCTTCTTTTTCTTTATCTTCTGGGTGAATGCTGTCTGAATTTGTCTTATTCCTATCGCTCATCTAGTATTACTCCCTCTTTTTTAATCAATATCTAGTCCACATTATATTACGAAACAGGGAAAATGTACAGTAAAAAAGTATGAATTTAAAGATAAATTAAGGATTGCACGATTATATATCTTCTTATATAATAAGTCTATGTGCAAAAAGAAAGGAGTATTTCCATGAGTGGTTCAACATTTGGCAGATTATTTCGGGTAACAACCTGGGGGGAATCCCATGGCGCCGCTGTAGGCGCTGTAATCGACGGCTGCCCCGCAGGGCTCCCTTTAAGCGAAGCAGATATACAGACATTTCTGGACCGGCGTAAGCCCGGGCAGAGTAAATATACAACAAAGAGAAACGAGGCGGATCAGGTAGAGATTCTGTCCGGTATCTTCGAAGGCAGAACAACTGGCACACCAATTTCTCTCATCGTCCGCAATCAGGACCAGCGCTCCCGGGATTATGGGAATCTGGCGTACACCTTCCGTCCTGGGCATGCGGACTATACTTTTACGCAAAAATATGGCATACGCGACTACCGCGGAGGCGGCAGGTCATCGGGCAGAGAGACCATCGGGCGTGTCGCTGCCGGTGCAGTTGCTTCCTTATTATTAAAAGAGCTTGGAATCGGGCTCATTTCCTACGCAAAATCGATTGGCCCGGTTCACATCCCGGAAGAAGATTATCATTTTTCGGAAATCACAGAAAACAGCCTCTATATGCCAAACAACGAGGCCGCTGCCAAAGCCGCCCAACATCTGGATACTCTGATCGCGGGTCAGGATTCCTGCGGCGGCACGATCGAATGCCGGGTAACCGGGCTGCCCGTTGGACTCGGGGAAACGGTATTCGATAAACTGGATGCGTGCCTTGCAAAGGCGGTTATGTCCGTAGGCGCGGTGAAGGCTGTGGAGATCGGGGACGGAATTCAGGCTGCATCTTTGACAGGAAGTATCAATAATGATGCATTTGCTTCCGAAAACGGGAGAATATATAAAAAGACGAATCATTCAGGCGGCGTGCTTGGAGGGATGAGCGACGGATCCACACTGATCGTCCGCACAGCGGTTAAGCCAACGCCTTCTATTTCCCAGGCACAGCAGACCGTGACGGAGGATGGGGAAGAGACATCCATATCCATCCATGGACGCCATGATCCCATCATCGTCCCCAGAGCCGTTGTTGTCATCGAGTCCATGACCGCCCTTACATTGGCGGATTTGCTTCTCGAGAACATGGGAAGCCGCCTGGATAAAGTGAAAGCTTATTATACGGAGGAAAAGAATGTCCAATAAACTGATTGATATTGTAAACATCACAAAATCATTTGATGAGAATGTAGTTCTGGATCAGCTGGATCTCTATATTCGTGAAAACGAATTTCTAACGCTTCTGGGCCCAAGCGGCTGTGGAAAGACTACTCTCCTGCGGATTCTCGGCGGTTTTGAGACGCCGGATTCCGGGGATATCATCTTCGATGGAAAGAACATTAATAAGCTGCCGCCCAACCGTCGGCAGCTGAACACTGTTTTCCAGAAATATGCCCTTTTCTCCCATATGTCTATCGCAGAAAATATCGCCTTTGGCCTGAAAATCAAAGGCAAATCAAAAGGTTATATCCAGGATAAGATCCGTTATGCACTGAAGCTGGTTAATCTCGAGGGATACGAGGACAGAAGCCCCGACTCTCTGAGCGGAGGCCAGCAGCAGCGCATCGCCATCGCCCGGGCAATCGTTAACGAACCAAAGGTACTGCTTCTGGATGAGCCGCTGGGCGCCCTGGATCTGAAGCTGCGCCAGGATATGCAGTATGAGCTGATCCGTTTAAAAAATGAGCTTGGGATCACGTTTGTCTACGTAACACATGACCAGGAGGAAGCCCTGACCATGTCTGACACGATTGTTGTCATGAACCAGGGTTACATCCAGCAGATCGGTACGCCCGAGGACATCTATAATGAGCCTCAGAACGCGTTTGTCGCAGATTTTATCGGGGACAGCAACATCCTTCCGGCCACCATGGTGGAGGATAAGGTGGTAAAGATGCTCGGATCCATCTGGCAGTGCGTGGATGTAGGCTTCGGAAGGAACAAGCCCGTGGACGCGGTGATCCGGCCGGAAGATATCGACCTGGTAAAACCGGAGGACGGAATTATCGAGGGCGTAGTCACCCACCTGATCTTCAAAGGTGTCCATTATGAGATGGAAGTCCTTGCAAATAACTATGAACTTCTGGTACACAGCACGGATATGTTCCCGGTTGGAACCGAAGTGGGAATCAGAGTAGACCCATTTGACATACAGATCATGAAAAAACCGGAGTCTGAAGATGCGGAGGCGGTAGGAATTGAAGAGTAGAAAATTATTGAGCGGCCCCTATTTATTCTGGGCGGCATCTTTTATCATCATCCCTCTTCTCATGATCGTGTATTACGGACTAACGGATAAAGAGGGAGGATTTACCTTACTGAATCTGGCACAGATTACAACGCCTGAGAACCTAAAGGCTCTTGGCCTGGCGCTGCTGCTTTCCTTCATAAGCACACTGCTCTGCCTCGTTCTCGCATACCCTCTGGCTATGATTCTTTCGGAAAAAAATGTAAATCAGACCAGCTTCATTGTTCTGATATTCATCCTGCCCATGTGGATGAATTTTCTTCTGCGCACACTGGCGTGGCAGAACCTGCTGGAAAAAAACGGAATCATCAACAGCATTCTGGGATTCTTTCATCTTCCGGCGCAGACACTGATTAACACGCCCTATGCCATCGTGCTGGGCATGGTATACAACTTTCTGCCGTTCATGGTACTGCCCATTTACAATGTCCTTGCCAAGATAGACAAAGATGTTATTTTTGCTGCACGGGATCTGGGAGCAAACGGTATCCAGACATTTTCAAAAATCATACTTCCCTTAAGCGTTCCGGGCATCATCAGCGGGATCACTATGGTGTTTGTTCCTTCGCTGACAACCTTTGTCATCTCGGATCTGCTGGGCGGAAGCAAGATCCTGTTAATAGGAAATGTAATCGAACAGGAATTCAAACAGGGAAGCAACTGGCACGTAGGTTCCGGGCTTTCTCTTGTTTTGATGATTTTTATTATTGCCAGCATGGCGCTGATCGCCAAATACGATAAGAATGGGGAGGGGACCGCATTTTGATAAAAAACGCTGCAAAACGCTTTTACTTAATTTTAATTTTTATCCTGCTCTACTCTCCTATCGTAACCCTGATGGTGCTGTCCTTTAACAGTTCCAAAACCCGTTCCAAATGGGGAGGATTTACAGGAAAATGGTATACGGCCCTTTTCCAGAATCGGGATATTATGAATGCGCTGTACACAACGCTTATCATCGCCCTTGTATCAGCTCTGATCGCAACTATCATCGGAACCGCCGCGGCGATTGGGATTCAAGCCATGAAGCCGAAATTCCGCACCTTTTTCATGGGAGTCACGAATATACCCATGCTGAATGCCGATATCGTAACCGGCATCTCTCTGATGCTTTTATTTATCGCATTCCGCTTCTCACTGGGGTTCAAAACCATTTTACTGGCCCACATAACCTTCAATATTCCCTATGTGATCCTTAGCGTCATGCCCAAGCTCAAGCAGACCAGCAAACACACCTATGAGGCTGCGCTGGACCTGGGGGCTTCCCCGGTATATGCTTTTTTCAAAGTCGTTTTTCCGGATATTATGCCGGGCGTATTTTCCGGTTTCCTGCTGGCCTTTACCATGTCGCTGGATGACTTTGTAATCACACATTTTACCAAGGGCCCCGGGGTGGATACCCTTTCCACGAAGATTTACAGTGAAGTCAGAAAAGGCATTAAGCCCGAGATGTACGCGCTGTCCACCATCATGTTCGTGACAGTCCTGGTTCTTTTGTTCCTTGTAAATGTAACCCCCGACAGAAAGGAGGCTGCAGGCGAAAAGCGGCTCAGAATCCAGAAAAAACACAAAGTATCCCGCCTTATATTCCGTAAAGTACTGCCCACGGCCATGGTGATCGTCATCATAGCAGGCGGATTTTTCTACGGCTCCCAAAACAGCGCTTCCGGAGGCAATCAGGTGATCGTCTATAACTGGGGCGAATACCTGGATCCCGAGGTAATTACCATGTTTGAAGAAGAAACCGGGATTGATGTGGTCTATGAAGAATACGAGACAAACGAGATTATGTTCCCTAAGATCCAGTCAGGCGCTATCGCCTATGACGTGGTCTGTCCCTCGGATTATATGGTGCAGCGCATGATTGAAAACGACCTGCTCTCAGAAATCAACTTTGATAATGTGCCCAACATAAAATACATTGACAGCACCTACATGACCCAGTCCCGCCAGTTTGATCCTGAGAACAAATATTCCGTCCCCTATCTCTTCGGCACGGTCGGAATCTTATACAACAAAACCATGGTGGACGAACCCATAGACAGCTGGAGCGTCCTCTGGGATGAAAAATACAAAGACAGCATTCTCATGCAGGACAGCGTCCGTGACGCTTTCGGTGTCACACTCAAATACCTTGGCTACTCCCTGAACTCCACGGACCTGGACGAACTGGAGGCCGCCAAAAAGCTTCTCATCGAGCAGAAACCGCTGGTACAGGCATACGTAGTAGACCAGGTCCGCGACAAAATGATCGGAAACGAAGCCGCCATAGGCGTCATCTATTCCGGCGAGGCGCTTTACACCCAGGTAGAAAATCCGGATCTGGAATATGTCATCCCAAAAGAAGGCTCTAACCTCTGGATCGACTCCTGGGTCATCCCGAAAAACGCAAAACACAAAGAAAACGCCGAGAAATTCATAAACTATCTCTGCCTGCCCGAGATAGCCAAAATGAATTTCGACTACATCACCTACTCCATCCCGAACTCCGAGGGACGCAAACTCATCGAGGAAGGCTGGATGAGGAACAGTGAAATAGCATTTCCTGATCCGGAGGATCTCAAAAACTGCGAAACCTTCCAATTCCTGGGGGATGAAAATGATGCCATTTATAACCAACTCTGGCGGGAGGTGAAGTCGGAGTAGGGGGACGCTGAGCGAAAGGAGCTGGGGGCGGGGCTTCCTATGCTGTTTTTGGAGCCCGGCCGCTTGCTAAGAATCCGTAACAGGGAAAATGAGGGAAATGAAGGTACTAGCCGCATTTGGCGTGAAATCTGATGATTTCACACCGCAGGCGGCTACAGGATTTGATTTGGTAAATCAAATCCTGCCCTTCATTTCCCTCATTTTCCCTGTAACGGATTCTAAGCGCGCTATGAGGGTTCCAAAAACAGCATAGGAAGCCCCGCCCCCAGCCCCTTTCGCTCAGCTAGTCGCACCCGGTCGGTAGGACGGCTTGCACGGGAGTAAATGGACGAGAGCAGCGTATGATAGTGCCTGGATGTATCATTGTACCTGCGATAATTGTTCCGGCACAAACACTACCGCTTCCCCAGCCCAATCCGCCTCCTCCGTCAGATTTCCACCCTATAAGCGGCATTATTTCCGCCAGGATGCGCCAGCCTGTCTGAGGAGGGAGTTCAGCCGGGAGGCGGGGGACTTTGCATGTGCTTTCTGAGAAGCATAGAGAGCGCCGTGTAACCCCTTAATAAAAACCATGCCGGATGGAAAGGCTAAAATCTGCTTCACAAAAGCAGATTTTAAGGCGGCCTGAGCCGCGCAATTCATCAGAATTGCGGGGTGAATGCCGCCGGTGCCTTTCCATCCGGCATGGTTTTTATTTAGGGGTTGCAGGCAAACGGACAGCTTTCAGAAAGCACATGCAAAGTCCCCCGCCTCCCGGCTGAACTCCCTCCTCAGACAGGCGTCCCCCCTAGCCAAAAATTCCCGCTTACTAAAAATCTACACATTGAAACAGCCCCCTCCGATGAATTCTCTAAGCAAGGAGTTTGTGGGCACGGACTCACTCCCAATCCCCACAAAGTAATCAAAGAATTTCAGGAGCCTTTTTGCCTCTACGTATTCGGGGCAGTCTTTTCCCATTCCGAACAGCAGGGGTTCCACATACTGTTTTAGGACGGCCAGTTCATATAAAAGGGATGAATTGAACATCACGTCTGCTTCTTCCTGATACGGGAAGATGTTCTCCTCCTCTCCTTTCCTTACCGACGGCCATCTGGCGATGGTGTTTTTGGCGGAGTTGCCCCTTGTTCTGGCATCTCTTACGATGCGCCGTATGAGACGCCCGTCGGTGGACGGGATCCGGTTGTGCTCGTCAATGTTCAGCTGGGTCAGGGCGCTGATGTATATCTTGAATTTGTTGTCATTGTTTAGTGATTCTGTCAGCTTAGGGTTCAGGCAGTGTATCCCTTCGATAACCAGGATATCCTGCGTGTTCAGTTTCTTGGGAATGCTGCCGTATTCTTTCTTTCCTGTCTTAAAATTAAAGGTGGGCAGATATACCTCCCTGCCTGACAGAAGGGCCTGCATGTCTTCGTTGAACTGGTCTACATCGATGGCTTCCAGACATTCGAAGTTGTATTCGCCGTTTTCATCTCTTGGTGTGCGCTCACGGTCAACAAAATAGTTATCAACGGCAATTGGGTGCGGGTGCAGCCCGTTGACGCGGAGCTGGATGGAAAGCCGATGCGAGAATGTTGTCTTTCCTGAGGAGGAAGGCCCTGCTATCAGGACAAACTTGGCCTCCGGCCTGTCGGCTATCTGCTTTGCGATCTCCCCGATCTGACGCTCCTGGTACGCCTCCTGCACCAGCACAACCTCGCTCATATCATGCTGCGTGACCATATCATTCAGGGCTCCGACCGTATCAATGCCCTGCATATCGCCCCACAGAACCGATCTTTTTAATACCTGAAACAGCTTTGGCCTGGGTGAGAATGGTTCTACAGTCTCAGGCGATTCCAGCGTAGGCATTTGTATAATAAAGCCTTCATCGTACAGGTAGAGTGCATAATACTTCAGATACCCTGCATCCGGCACCATATATCCGTAATAGTAATCTTCGAACTCGTTCATGCTGTAAATGTTGACCTTGGATACTCTCCTGTATTCGAACAGCCTCTCTTTATCAAACATCCCGTGTTTCCGAAAAAGCTCGACAGCTTTTGTGGTATGGACGGAACGCTTCTCGATCCGGATTTTCTCTGCAGTGAGTTCCTTCATGCGCGCATCCACTTGATCCAGGAATTCCTGGTTGAGCTCCACATCCCCTTCTACCGTACAGTAATATCCCTTGCTCATGGAAAAATGAATCCTGACCCGTTCCACTTTGTCATGGCCTCCGACGTCGTGTACCGCTTTGACAAGCATAAAGCACAGACTTCTCTTGTAAGTCTCGTATCCGATAGGATCTCCCGTTGTGATAAATTCAATCTCCCGGCAGTCCGGCTCCAGTTTTTTATCCAGTTCCTGGAGATGGAACTGATTGATAAAGACAAGCACAATCTGATGTCTGTATCTGGCCTGATATTCCTGTGCAATCTCCTGATAAGTCGTTCCCGCCGCGTATTCCTTCGTCTCTTCTCCGATGCGTACTGTACAAGTTGTTGATTCCATAGCATTCCTTTCCGCAGTTTCCTGCCTCTTATTCCATTGCCTCCGGTTATGATATACCGGCGTATCCGGTCGTTAACGATGATGAAATGTTCTTTTACAGCACCTGGAACGGATGGATAATGGGTGCTGTTACCACCTTCAGGGAGGGCAGCCTGGTCTGAAGAAATTGTTTCATATCTTCTATAAAAATGTATTCCGTCCCGTAATGGCCCGCATCGATAACTGCAAGCCCCTGTTCCACTGCATCCAGGCCCTCGTGATGGCCGATGTCGCCGGTAACCAGCACATCTGCCCCCGCCTGTATGGCGGGCATGACCGCGGTTTTTCCTGATCCCGGAGAGACCGCCAGCCTGCCGACTTTTTTATCCAGATCTCCAAATACCTTCACCGAGCCTAATTCCAGTTTATTCTTTACAAAAGCACAGCATTCCTCAAGTCTCATGGTATTTTTCAAAGTGCCGACCCTGCCGATGCCTTCCGGCACACCGTCCGCTTCTGAAGTGATATCCAGTACTTGTGCGTCTTCCAGTTCCAGAATCCTTCCTGACAGGTCCGCCATTCCCAGAACATCATAATTTGTATGCATTGCATAGTAAGAAATGTCAGACTGTATGAGACTTACGATCCTCTTACCGATGAAATCCCCGTCCGTGACACGTTTTAAAGGCGAAAAAATCAGCGGGTGATGGGTAATCAGCATATCAGCGCCCGCTTCCTTCGCCTGCTCAACGACCTGATCGGTGGCATCCAGGGCAAGATAAACGCAGTTTACATCCTTTTCAAAGCGTCCGGCCAGCAAGCCCACATTGTCAAAATCCAGTGCTGCCGACTTTGGGTAAGCCGCCTCTATTATCGTCATGATTTCTTTACACAGCATAGTAATCCAGCCCCTTTCTCACATATACCATTTCTTCTTTTAATTCACCGAATCGCCGCAGAGCCTTTTCACCGCTCTGCCCCTCCAGGACTTTGAGTATCTCTGACTTCAGAGACATCTCGCGTTCGAGAAATGCCTTCAACACGGGATGGCGTCTCTCCAGCAGGTATTTTCCGTATCGGATCTCCACATCACTCCAGCGTTCAGAGTGAGAGTTACGCTCCCCGGAGGTTCTCACCTTCATCATAGGATAGAACTTTCCATCCTCAAATACCATATCTTCCCGGATAAACAAAAAACCTTCCTCTAAAAGAAAGGCTCTGACTCTTGCTATTTCCGACTGTGGCTGCAGGATAAACTCCTTCATGCCTGCGGTAACATCCGGACTGTTCTTCAGAATCCGGATCATCAGGCCGCCGCCCATCCCCGCAAGTACTGCTGTCTCGGCTTCTCCCGGTTGAAGGGCACACAGGCCGTCTGACAGCCGCAGCTCGATCCGGTCTGACAGACCATTCTCTTCCACGTGTTCTCTTGCACGGCTAAGCGGCCCTTCGTTGATATCCATCGCAAAGGCCGAGGGGATCAATCCGTGTTCCACCAAATAGATCGGAATATAGGCGTGATCCGTGCCTATATCCGCTGTAATATATCCGGCAGTCACCAGAGCGGCGACTGCCTGCAGTCTCTTTGATAATTCCATGCGCCCGTACCTAGTCCAGATAATCCCTGAGCTTGCGGCTCCTGCTTGGATGGCGGAGCTTACGGAGGGCTTTCGCTTCGATCTGGCGGATACGCTCACGGGTAACGTCGAATTCTTTTCCCACTTCTTCGAGAGTTCTTGCCCTGCCGTCATTCATGCCGAAACGCAGACGCAGTACTTTCTGCTCCCTTTCGGTCAGTGTGTCCAGCACTTCGTCCAGCTGTTCTTTCAGCAGGGTCTGTGCCGCCGCCTCTGCCGGAACCGGCACATTGTCATCCTGGATAAAATCTCCGAGATGGCTGTCTTCTTCTTCACCGATCGGAGTCTCCAGTGACACAGGTTCCTGGGAAATCTTCAGAATCTCACGCACACGCTCTACGGGCATGTCCAGTTCCTTCGCGATCTCCTCCGGCGTGGGTTCGCGCCCTAATTCCTGCAAAAGCTGTCTGGATACACGGATCAGTTTGTTGATTGTCTCAACCATATGCACCGGAATGCGGATCGTTCTGGCCTGGTCTGCGATTGCCCTGGTGATTGCCTGGCGGATCCACCATGTTGCATAGGTACTGAACTTGTACCCTTTGTGGTAATCAAACTTTTCCACCGCCTTGATCAGACCCAAGTTTCCTTCCTGGATCAGGTCGAGGAAGAGCATTCCACGGCCAACGTATCTTTTTGCTATACTTACCACAAGGCGGAGGTTAGCCTCGGCAAGCTCTTTCTTTGCATCCTCGTCTCCCTCCTCCATACGCTGTGCCAGCTCAATCTCTCTCTCCGCACTCAAAAGCGGAACCTTCCCGATCTCTTTCAGATACATACGCACAGGATCTTCTATACTGACGCCGTCCGGTACAGAAAGGTCGATATTCTCCATATCCACCTCTTCCTCATCAGTAATGATGACTTCAACGTCTACGTCATCATCATCTCCGCTGATTCGAAGCACATCAATATTATTTGACTCAAGATGGTCAAATACCTTTTCCATCTGCTCTGCGTCCAACTCCATATCATTGAAAAAGTCATTTATTTCCTGAAGTTCCAGGATGCTTTTCTTTTTCTTGCCCAACGCAACAAGTTCTTTCAGCCTCTCGTCAAATTTCTGTGTGTTTTCTTCCATGTGTCCATCCTTCCTTTGCCTACGGCCGGTATACCCCGGTATAGGGCTATCTTGTTTTATTTTATCCTTATTCAATAGAAATATGCAGTTTCTTTATATCATCAAGTCTGCGCTTCTCTTCCATGAGCCTCTGCAGCCCTGCCATATCCGTCGGATCCAGGTGCATTGTCCGGTCGTCGATGCTGTGTCTCTTTACACGCAGTATCGTTTCCTTCAAGGCCTGCTCCTGCTCCTCTTTTGTTGACAGTTCTCTGATCTTTGTATGGAATAAAGAAGCGGCTTCCCTGTGCTCTTCTTCCGCTGTAAAGTGATTCAATATCTTTGCCGGATTCAGTTCCCCTGAGCCGTACTGCTCATAAAGCAACTCCGCCACCGACCTGTACAGCTCCTCCGTAAAGTCCTCCGGACTTATGTAGCGCTTGATGGTGCCAAATAGCTTCTCGTCCTCGATCATCCATGTCAGAAGGATCTTCTGGGATACGAGAATACCGTTCTCCTTGGGCTTTCCCCCTCCGGATGCCTGTCTGGGCCTTGCTGCGGGCTTTGCCATACCTTCGTTAATGGCGGTCTTGGTCACAAGCTTGTGCAGGCTGTCCTCGCTGACCTTGTAGGCTTTTGCCACGGCTTCAATATAATTATTTCTTTCCAGTTCATCCTCAAATCCGGTCAGCCGCTTTGCCGTTTCCTTAAAAAATGCGGTCTTTCCCTCAGGCGATTCCATGTCATAGTCCTTTGCCAGAATCTCGAGGCTGAACAAGAAACCGTTCCTTGCACTGCCTATCCGCTTTTCAAACTCTTCTGCCCCCAGGTTCTTAATAAATTCATCGGGGTCTTTATAGGGATCCATACGGATTACTTTTGCGGAAATTCCCGCCTCCTTCAAAATCGGTACCGCACGGAGCGCTGCCTTAGTCCCCGCCTCATCGCTGTCGTAGGTCAGATAGACCTCCTGTACATACCTCTTAATCAAAGAGGCATGTCCGGTTGTCAGCGCCGTACCCAGGGAGGCCACCGCATTTGTGAATCCCGCCTGGTGCAGGGAGATCACATCCATATATCCTTCGCATATGAGAAAATAAGGCTTTCTTGAAGTGCGTGCCCGGTTCAGGCCGTACAGATTGCGGCTCTTATCAAAAATCGCCGTCTCGGGTGAATTCAGATACTTGGGTTTTCCATCTCCCATAACACGGCCGCCGAATCCGATCACGCGGTTGTTCACATCCATGATCGGAAACATGACCCGGTTCCAGAACTTATCGTATACACCGTTTTTCTCGTCTGTATTGATCAGCCCGGCCTGGCGGATCAGATCCTCGCTGTAACCTTTCTTTCTGAGATACTGGAACAGGTCATTGCTGTACTTGTTGGAGTAACCCAGTCCAAAAGCCTTGACCGTGTCATCCGAGAGCTCCCTGTTCTTCAAATATGTATATGCTGCTTTTCCCTGCTCGGATTTTAGCTGCACATAAAAATACTGCGCCGCAGCTTTGTTGATCTCCAGAAGCAATGCGCGCAAATCGGCCTTCTCTTTGGCTTCTTTCGAATATTCCATCTCCGGAAGCTCCACGCCAGCCCTGTCTGCCAAAAACTTTACAGCCTCTATAAACGAAAAATTCTCGTATTCCATCAGAAATGTAAATACATTGCCGCCAGCGCCGCAGCCAAAACAGTAATACATCTGTTTTCCTCTGCTCACAGAAAAAGACGGCGATTTTTCATTGTGAAATGGGCAAAGTCCAAAATAAGAACTCCCTTTTTTCTGCAGCCGCACATAACCGGATATTACATCCACGATGTCATTTTTCATTCTTACTTCTTCTATCAATTCTTCTGGATAATACATTTATTCCTCCATAAAAAAAGCCCTATATATTATATTCGACAAAACATTCTGATTTCCTTTAATTTTTCCATGCTTCCGGAACAAAAAATTCTTCATACTTTTTTACCGCATAATTATCGGTCATCCCCGCTATGTAATCACATACAATCTGCTCCCTGCAGCTGTCCGTCCTGTCAATCGCCTGCAGGTATTGCACGGGGAGCTGTTCGATATGATGGATATAATAATCATACAGCTGTTCGATCAGGCGCACTGCCTTGTCTTCCTCCCCCTTTGCCTTTGGATTCAGATAAACATTTTCAAACATGTATTTTCTGAGGCCGATCATTGCCGTTTCCACTTCTTCGGACATGATGATCGCCGGTTTATCCATGCTGTGGATGATCACGTCATGTACCATGGTGTTCAGACGTTCTTTGCTGGTATTGCCGAGAACCCTGCGGTACTCGTAAGGGATATCTTCCTCCACGAGAATACCTCCCCGGATTGCATCATCGATGTCGTGATTGATATAGGCTATCTTATCCGAAAGACGGAGCACCTGGCCCTCCAGGGTGCGGGGCGTGCCCGCTGTGGGATGGTTCAGGATGCCGTCCAGTACTTCCCATGTCAGGTTCAGGCCGGCTCCCTGCTTCTCCACACACTCCACGACTCTCACGCTCTGTTCGTTATGGGAAAAATGGTATACGCGGTTCAGGGCGCGCTCCCCCGCATGGCCAAAGGGCGTATGCCCCAGGTCGTGGCCCAGTGCAATCGCCTCCACCAAATCCTCATTCAGCCTGAGGGCTTTTGCAATCGTCCTTGCATTCTGGGAAACCTCCAGCGTATGCGTCAGCCTTGTCCTATAGTGATCCCCTTTGGGAAGCAAAAAAACCTGGGTCTTCTGCTTCAGACGCCGGAAGGACTTGCAGTGCAGAATCCGGTCCCTGTCGCGTTGAAATACGGGCCGAATATCGCATTCCGGCTCCTGCCGCTTTCTTCCCTTTGAATTTCTGCTGAACGTTGCATAAGGGCTTAAATATTCCAGTTCCCGTTCTTCCAGCTGCTCTCTGATTGTCATAGGCCTATTCCTCACACTGAATCCTGACTGCAGGGGACAAAACATACTTTTCCATAATAAAACACTTCTATATATAATATATTCTGTGTTTACGATTTATTTCCTTTTTATTGGCATCTGTACAGAAACATGGGCAACAGTTCAGACCTGTCTGAACTGTTGCCATGAGCCGTTACTTTCCCTGTTCTTTTATTCGTTTTTCGATAGCCTGCACAACCGTCTCCAGTACTTTTATGCGGGCATAATATTTGTCGTTTGCCTCAACTACAACCCATGGGGCATATTCTGTGGATGTGCGTATCAGCATCTCGTTGACCGCTTCCTCATACTGATCCCACTTCTCCCGGTTCCGCCAGTCCTCATCCGTAATCTTCCACTGTTTCTGCGGATTTTCCTGACGGGCCCTAAAACGGCGTTCCTGCTCGTCCTTGTCAATCTGCATCCAGAATTTAAGAACAATGGTCCCGGAATCCGCCAGGTCACGCTCCATATCGTTCATTTCCTTGTACGCCCTCTGCCATTCCTGCTTTGTACAGAACCCCTCGATCCGCTCAACCATAACGCGTCCATACCATGTACGGTCAAAGATTGCGATGTGCCCTGCCTTGGGCATTGCCGTCCAGAACCTCCAGAGATAGTGATGTGCTTTCTCAATATCATTGGGGGACGCCGTCGGATTTACCACAAATCCTCTTGGATCCATTTTTGCAGTCAGCCGTTTGATTGCACCGCCTTTTCCACCTGCATCCCACCCCTCGAAACCGAGCACGACCGGAATCCGCCTCCGGTATAATTCGCTGTGGAGAAGACTCATGCGTTTCTGCAATTTTTTCAGCTTCTCTTTATATTCTTCTTTGGTCAGGCTCAGGCTCAAATCAGACTTGGCAAGAACAGACTCCTGCAGTTCTTTTCCGTTGATCTCCTGTTTAGGTATTTCTGTGCCGCTGGAAGCCTCCACGTCCATCTCGGCAATCGCCTCGGCCGCTTTCTCCTTTGCCCTTGCCTTTTTTACTTTTTCCAGCTGTTCTTCCAGGGCCTTGATGACTACCGTATAGATCTTCACAGAAGCAAACTCTTTATCCATTGCTTCGATAATGGTCCACGGCGCATAATCCGTATCTGTGATCTGAAGCATCTCTTCGATCATCTGGGTATACTCACGATATTTTACATTCCGCTCAAGGTCGCCCTGGCTCACGCGCCATGCAGTCTCTTTTGAGCTTCTGAGCTTTTGGAAGCGTTTTTTCTGTTCCTTCTGGTCAATTGCAAGGAGTAATTTGATGATAGCGGTACCGTCGTCCGTTAACTGCTTCTCGAACGAACAGATGGACTGGTAGGCATCGGGAACCTCTTTTTTCCGTGTTCTTTTATCAAAACGGTCGATCAGCACCTTTCTGTACCAGCTGCCGTCGAATATGGCGATCCTGCCTTTTTCAGGAGTTTTTGTCCAAAATCTCCAGAGGAAAGGATGCATCCGCTCTTCTTCTGACTCATCCTTAATGGCAAAAACCTTGAAGCCCCTGGGGTCCAGGCTCTGGATCAATTCTCCGATCTGCAGCCCTTTCCCAGCGGCTCCATATCCTTCAAACACGATCATCACAGGGATATTCAGGGCCTTGCACTGGCGCTGGAGTTCTCCCAGCCGGCTCTCAAGCATCGGCATTTTCGCTTTGTATTCTTCTTTCCTCATTGATTTGGTAAGGTCCACTTTCTCTAACATAATTTTCTCCTCCCGTCCATTACTGATTTTAGTATTCACGAGTCCGTTCATTTATAAACGCCGGCATCTTGTACAATGTCAGATGCACTCCTTTTATGTCACTAATTATACCACGGTTTCCGCCTTCCGGAAAAGAATTTCGCCGATCACCAAAGGCGTCCTTTCATGGATCCACCTGTTTTCCTGCCATGGAATTATTTATATGCACGGAGTTCCATCATATTCTTGTCAACTACCATTAAAAATGATATACTTTTCCAAACATTTTAATTCGCAGCAGTCAGGCAAGCCTGAACTGTCTTCATTCTTCAAAGGGGGCATAATCATGACTGAAGTACAGTATTCCACTGCCAGTTTTCTGCATTCGGCGCTGAAGCCTTCTGAGCAGTTAGTCTATATGACATCCGCTGCTTTTGGAAAAAACTGGGCATACACGCTTCATTCTCACAGTTTTGCAGAAGTATTCTTTGTTACCTCCGGGGAAGGCGTATTCTATTCCAACGATGCGGAGATTCCAATCCGAAAGAATTCGCTGGTGCTGATCAATCCAGGCACGCCCCACACGGAACGCTCCAGCGGACCGGAGCCGCTGACTTACATGATTATGGGAATCGATAATCTCTTCTTTCAGTTTCTGGATAACAGAAAATTTCAGTTTCATATCTATGCGCTTGAGGAATTTGAACATACGATCATGCCTGTTATGAATCTGATGTTGGAAGAGACAAAGAGCAGGCAGCAGTCATCCCTTCAGATATGCCAGCATTATATGTCCGTTTTTTTTCTGAAGATACAGCGTCTCATAGGCGACCGACTTGCCCTGTATACGGCGGACAGCTTTCCGCCGGAGTGCGCCGCCGTTAAAGATTATATTAAGCTCCATTTTGCCGAAGATATCACGCTGGATACCCTGGCGGAGTTTTCCGGTTTTAATAAGTATTACCTTTCCCGCATATTCTCCAAAACTTATGGGATTGCTCCGATCAATTATCTTTTAGAAAGAAGAATTCTGAACAGCGAAGAGCTGCTCAAGACAACTGATTTCAGCATCAGTCAGATATCCCGTCTTGTAGGGTTCTCCTCTGCCAATTACTTTTCCCAATCTTTCAAAAGATATACTGGAATGACACCTCTCTCCTACCGGGAAACACATTTTATATAAAAAGAGTAACCCACCAGACAGCCTGCCGGGACAGCTTCAGGAAAATACAAGCACAAAAGCCATGCCGTCCTGCTGCTTTTCTGCAAATATTTCGCCGCCCATCTTCCGCATAATCTCGCGGCAGATATAGAGTCCCAGCCCGCTGCCCAGTCTGCCTTCACTGTTTTGAGCACGGTAAAAGCTCTCAAAGATATGGTTAAATTCATTATCTGTCACGGGAATTCCCGTATTGAATATGCGGATCAGCTGGCAGTAATCCTCCTCATAAAAGGTAATCTCAATTTTCTTCCCGTCCCCGTATTTGAATGCATTTTCAAATATATTTTCAAACACCTCTAAAGACCGTTCCAAATCGCCCTTCAACAGACGGTTTTCATAGTTGCCGACGTGCAGTTCCAGCATGCGGATGCTGCACTTTTCACGGTAAGTCGCGAGGACCCTTGTGAGAAGCTCCTCCAGATAGAATTCTCCGTTATTTACGGAAATATCCAGAATATCTTCACGGGTATTTTTCATAATTTCCTCTACATAGCGCTCAATTTCCTCTGCCTTCTCCCCAATCTGCCAAACTGCATGCTTCTTCTGCCCCTCTGTTTGATACAGATCCTCCTCCAGGGCCTTTCCGCAAAGCCGGATGGTGTTCAACGGCGTTTTGATGTCGTGCGAAAGGGATAAGAGAAGCAGCTTTTTCTCCCGCTGCAATTCCAGCTCTCTCTTTTTTGTTACATCCAGTTTATCCTTGAGCTGGCTGATCCCCCACATAAAGTGCCCGAAGAATCTGCTTTTTTCTTCATTGACCGCACCTTTAAAGTGTCCCTGGGCCAGTTCATAAGTAAGGCTGCTCATTCTCTGGAAGGGCCGTATGAGCTGGTATTTCAGATAGAATAAAATCACCAGTATGCCCAGCTCCATGATTCCAAGAAAAAGCTGCGTCCACAAAAGAATCCTTCTCTGGTCAAAGCCAGGCCTGTCATAGTCAAAGCGTAAGAATCCCGTCAAACTGTCCGCCGTGTACAAGGGCCGGATTTCCGTTTCACCGGCGTCATCCCCTCTGTAGAATTCCGATGTGATGTCCTCGCTGTCCAGACTTGCCAAAGACAGAAAGGTTACGCCCCGTACATATTTGTAAGAATGCAAATCAAGCTTATCCAGAGGTTCACCTTCGGATAAGCTGTTGTAAATGCGGTTTATTTCAACCTTATATTCTTTTTCCCTGTCTGCGGCATCTTTATAGGAGATGCCTGCAGTCCACAGTGCCGCCAGCATATACAGCAGCACGGAAAGACCAATAAGCCTGTTAAACTTCTTCATAGCGGTACCCTACCCCCCAGACCGTCTGAATCCGCCCGGGCTGCCTGGGATTATCCTCGATCTTGCTTCGCAGCATCTTGATGTGTACGGTAAGGGTCTGGTTCTCGCTCAGGCTGTCCATTCCCCATATCTGTGCAAAAATATATTCTTTTCTGAGCGTCTTCCCCGGGTTTTCGAGAAACAGGAGCAGAAGTTCATACTCCTTCACATTCAGCTCCAGTTCCCGGCCGTTCAGATAGACCTGCCTTGCACTTGTATCCAGGCTGATTTGCCCGGATACGATCAGATCGGACTCCTGGCGTCCCCCATAAGCACGCTGCATCAGCGCTTTGACCTTAGCGATCAAAATCTCTGCGTCTACAGGCTTCTCCATGTAATCGTCCGCCCCCAGCTCATATCCGGTCAGTTTATCATCCCTGCCGGCCCGTGCGCTCATGATGAGCACCGGAAGATTCCACTTCGCCCTCACAGCGCGGCAGACTGCAAATCCGTCCATTTCAGGCAGCATTATATCAAGAAGCAGCATTTTCACAGGCTGCACCTCCATATAATCCAGCGCTTCCTTCCCGCTCCCGGCCCAACAAACGGAATATCCCTCTCTGTTCAGGAAATCCCGTATCAGAACCGCCAGTTCCTTATTGTCTTCCACCAGTAATATATCTTTCATGTCCTACCATCCCAATTTGATCAGCCAGTCATTTAAGGTTCTCTCCCTGGCCCTGTCCTCCTGCGCATTTTCCCGCCTTCCAAGAGTGATTTCTTCACGGATGTCACCGTCTTCTATATACAGCACCCTCCCGCATTTTGAAGCCACTTTCATATCATGGGTCACCAGCATGATCGTAGTCCCCTCTCTGTTAATATGGTTCAGCTCCTCCATTACCTCAATGGAATTCTGCTTATTCAGCGCCCCGGTGGGTTCATCTGCAAATATGATTCTGGGATTGTTTATCATACTGCGGCAGATGCACGCCCGCTGCAGCTGTCCGCCCGATACCTCGTTGACATCATTTTCCGCGATCTCACTGATTCCCAGTTTGTGCATGAGCAGTTTTGCCCTCTCATTGAGCTGCTTTCTGCCGCTCTTTGTCTTTCCCTCCGCCGTCTGGTACCCGGGTAAAATAATATTATCATATACCGACAGATTTTTCAGCATATACATCTGCTGAAACACAAACCCCATCTCATTCAGGCGCACATCGCTCATATCACCTGCTTTCAGAGAAGTCAGCTCCCGGCCAAAAAAGTCCACTTTCCCGGCTGTTGCGGTATCCATGCCGCTCACCGTATAGAGGAGCGTGGTTTTTCCGGATCCGGACGGACCCATAATTCCCAGCATTTCCCCTTCATGGATCGTCAGATTTACATTGCGCAGAACATTGTTCTGGCGCTTATTTATTATATAGGTTTTACACAGGTTCGATACCTCTAATGTCTTCATATTCTTTTCCTCCTACTCCAGGTTATTCAGTTCGCGGATATTGATCTTTTTTACGTTCATAGTGGCAATGACGGTTGCCAGGATAATCCCAACAAGCAATACTCCGGGATAAACCCCGTATACCTGCCACGGCACCACCTGGATC
>NZ_WKZK01000131.1:0-1112 GCF_009680135.1 Eubacterium sp. BIOML-A2 | reverse complement strand
ACCTCCCCGGTTGCGGCCCATATGGTGGTGAAGCTGGAAGTGCTGTCCCGGGAAAAGATGGAGGACTGCTGTCCGGTTGAGGCAGCGGAAGAGGTGAAGGCGTGCTGCCCGTCAGAACAGGCAGAAGAGATAAAGGAGGGGGAAGCATGACAGTCATTACCTGGATCTTATTGGTGTTTCTGGTGCTGTGCGCGGCAGCGGTCAGCTTCCATAAGAACCTGTTGAATTCCATCCTGATTTTTATGGCCTACAGCCTGGTCATGTCGATCCTGTGGATGATCATGGAGTCGCCGGACCTGGCGATTACAGAGGCGGCGGTAGGCGCGGGGGTGACGTCCCTTTTATTTTTTGTAACTTTGAAGAAGATCAAAGGGATCTCAGCTGAGAAGGATGACGAAAAGGAGAAGGAAGAATGAGCAGAAAACGTCCGCAGGAGGAGTACAATGAAAGCCTGCCCGGCCGGTTCAAGCGGTGGCTGGACGGGGAAAAGGACCCCTTTGTGGGGACCCTGGAGATGAAGCCCCCGGCCCCGGTGCAGGAGCCAGAGGAGCCGTATGGTCCCTCCGACTATGAAGCGATCAGAAAAAAGAGCCGGGACTATCCCCGGAATAAAAGGCTGAAAGGGTATGGGCATGTGTACCGCACGGTGAGCGTGGCAGTGTGCCTGCTGCTGATTGGGATCCTGGTGTATGCGGTGTCCTTCCTCCCCTCCGTGGGGNCGCGGCAGCGGTCAGCTTCCATAAGAACCTGTTGAATTCCATCCTGATTTTTATGGCCTACAGCCTGATCATGTCGATCCTTTGGATGATCATGGAGTCGCCGGACCTGGCGATTACGGAGGCGGCGGTAGGCGCGGGAGTGACGTCCCTTTTATTTTTTGTAACTTTGAAGAAGATCAAAGGGATCTCGGCTGAGAAGGATGACGAAAAGGAGAAGGAAGAATGAGCAGAAAACGTCCGCAGGAGGAGTACAGCGAAAGCCTGGCCGGCCGGTTCAAGCGGTGGCTGGACGGGGAAAAGGACCCCTTTGTGGGATCCCTGGAGATGAAGCCCCCGGCCCCGGTGCAGGAGCCAGAGGAGCCGTATGGTCCCTCCGACTATGAAGCGATCAGA
>NZ_WKZK01000016.1:0-71745 GCF_009680135.1 Eubacterium sp. BIOML-A2 | reverse complement strand
GGCATCGGCTGTTCTAGAATCACTTAGCAGCATGGGTGCATATCGCAACGGCATATACAGCCCCAGCACCTTCCCGGCCTCCCTGTCATGAAGCGTCCCCGTCCGTCGACAGGACTGAAGCCTGTCAACTGAATCCCGATTTAACCGTATTGCTTGACTAGAATGGTTAGAATGTGGTTAGAATAAAAGTGAGGAGGCGATTTTATGGAGTTTCGGGAAAGTGAAACAGAAGAACTTAAGCAGATAGTTGTAGAAGATGTTAAGAAGGAAATCGTGGCCTTTGCAAACAGTGAGGGCGGCATTCTGTATATAGGCGCGGCGGACGACGGCAGCGTTGTGGGGCTTGAAAACCCTGATGAAACTATTCAGCAGCTCACCAATATGGTGCGCGATTCCATCAAGCTGGATGTGACGATGTTCATTCGTTATGATACCATGGAAACCGAGGGAAAGCAGCTTGTGGCCGTTCGTGTTCAGCGAGGCACTGGCCGGCCTTATTATCTGGCGCGCAAAGGTCTGAGGCCAGAGGGCGTCTATGTGCGGAAGGGTACATCATCAGTGCCTGCTACACACACAAACATACGCCGGATGATCAAAGAGACGGACGGCGATAGTTTTGAAGAGATGCGTACTTTAGAACAGGAGCTGACCTTTAAAGCGGCCAGGGCAGAATTTGCCGGGCGGAAACTGGAATTTGGCCCGATGCAGATGAAAACGCTGGGGATTTTGAATACCGATGGGATTTACACCAATTTAGGCCTGCTACTGTCCGACCAATGCGCCTACACCATCAAGGCGGCTACCTTCGAGGGTTCCGATCAAAATGTATTTAAAGACCGCCGTGAATTTTCCGGTTCCCTGCTGGCGCAGATGGGCGCGGTATATGAGTATATTGACTTGCGGAATCAGACGCATGCCATTTTCGATAAGCTGCGGCGAATCGACACACGGGATTATCCAGAGGTGGCCGTGCGTGAGGCGTTGCTGAATTCATTGGTACATCGGGATTATTCCTTCCGTGCCAGTACGATGATTAGCGTATATATCGACCGCATTGAATTTGTTTCCATTGGCGGCCTGATGACCGGTGTTACATTAGATGATGTGATGTTGGGCCTGTCCGTATGCCGTAATGCTAAACTGGCGGATGTATTCTACCGCCTTCAATTGATTGAGGCTTATGGCACAGGTATGAGGAAAATCATGGGAGCTTACCAGGGTACCGGAAAAATACCGCAGATTGAAACAACAGATAATGCGTTTAAAATAGTTCTGCCCAATCTCAACGCCGATGCTGCACCTAACCCCAATCTTCAAAATACAAGCAAAGATAAAAATACAGAACAAATTATTCAGCTTATTAAAGCACAGGGAGCAGTAACACGACAGGATGTAGAAACTTTATTAAATGTAAGCCAAACCACCACGGGCCGCTACCTAAAACAAATGCTGCAAAACGGCCTGTTACTGCGGGAAGGCAAAGGGAAAAACACAAAATACATCCTGCCGCACTGACAGGAGGTGAAATATATAAGCATAACAATCTAAAAACAGCCGTCTTAGTAGAAGTAAATTTTCTGCTGTCAAATAAACCGCAATTCATAACCAGCCCACATCCGCTGCCCCCTCGTCATCTGCGTCCTCCCCTCCATTAGCAGAGATACTTTTTCGGTGTAGTCCCCTTATATTTTTTGAAGGTTTTGATAAAATAGCTCAGATCATTGAAGCCCGAATTATAAGCAACCTCGGTGATGGACTGATCGGTGGTAAGCAGCTGATAGCAGGCACGTTCTATGCGGTAGTAGTTGAGATAATCGACTGGCGTGCGGTGTGTCATCTCCTGGAAAAAGCGGCAGAAATATTTCGGCGACATATTGACACTGCTGGACATCTCCTCCAGAGTGAGCGGGGTATTGTAGGCCGATTCCATAAACTCCAGTGCAGTCTTGAGCTGAACGATACGCCGGTGGTTTCTGGGAGGCTGCGCGGGCGTAGGGTTATAATATTTTTCTGAGAAAACAGAGCCTGTCAGCTGATAAAGGGCTCCCAGCACGATCAGCTGATAGCCTTCTTTTTTTGAAGCCATTGCATCGAACATGGACCAGACGATCTGGTGGATATCGTTACAGGAATCCGGAAATACATAAGTAAGCTCCACCTCGTGATCAATGATCTTTCGGATGAACTTGCGGCAGGAATCGTTTTTATTCATCAGCATGTTCATGTCAAAAACGATACATTCATAGGTGCAGTCCTGGGGAGTTCCAGCGTGCAGGGCGCCTGCCGGAACGATGATGGAAGAACCCGCGTCAACTGTGAATTCCTCTTCATCGATGGACAACAGGAAAGTGCCTTTTATTATACGCATAATTTCAAATTCCACATGCCAGTGGAGCGACATGACATATTGGGGATGCGCGGGGGTAATATGGTGGTATTCTACGGGAAAGTCGACAGTACCCCTCTGCCAGCTTTCACGGTAATTGATATACTGCATGATACTCCTTTATGTGAATATTGTTATATTTTTTACCATTATAGCACAAGTATCTTGTCATGGACAATGTTAAAATGTAGCTAATGACAGGTTCATGGTAACAGTCCAGACTTGTCGAAACTGTTACGGTTAATGATCTTTGAAAGGAGGAATGTGTGTGAGCAGTGAAAAGAAGCAGGTTCTTGCATTTGACTTCGGGGCGTCCAGCGGACGTGCAATCCTTGGGACCCTGGAGAACGGGAAGATACATATGGAAGAAGTATACCGTTTTTCCAATGATCCCGTTATCATAGGCAAGACCATGTACTGGGACACATTGAGACAATTTTTCGAGATAAAACAGGGTATTATCAAAGCAAAACAAAAAGGCGGCTTTGACAGTATCGGAATTGATACGTGGGGGGTTGATTTTGGCCTTCTGGACGAGCATGGGGTACTGCTTGAGAGTGCTGTGCATTACAGAGATGACAGGACGCTTGGCATGCAGGAGGAAGTGTTTAAGGCAATTCCAAAAGATGAACTTTATGATATGACAGGGAATCAGTTTGAAAACTTTAATACTGTATTCCAGCTCTATTCCTTAGTGGAAAAGCGGCCCTGGATTCTGGAAAGGGCTGACAAGCTGTTACTGACTCCGGATCTTTTTAACTACTTCCTGACCGGGGAGACGAAAGCGGAGTATACGATGGCTACAACTACACAGCTCATGGATGCAAGGAACAAGGCGTGGTCAGATAAGATTATGGATGCACTCCGTATTCCGAAGGATATTTTCCCGGAGATTGTGCCAAGCGGGACGGTCGTAGGGACTCTGAGTGATGACATCTGCGATGAACTTGGAATCCAGCCGGCAAAGGTAATCGCGGTTGCCAGCCATGATACACAGAGCGCCGTGGTAGCTGTACCGACACAGGAAGATGACTTCATGTTTATCAGCTGTGGAACATGGAGCCTGTTTGGAACCGAACTGAAAGCTCCGGTTATCGGAGAAAAATCTCTTGCATGCAATGTGAGTAATGAGGGCGGTTACGGTGATACCACCACACTGCTTAAGAATATAATCGGACTGTGGCTTGCTCAGGAGAGCAGAAGACAGTGGATCCGCGAAGGTAAGGAGTACTCCTTCGGGGAGCTGGAACAGATGGCCAGGGAAGCGGAGCCGTTCCAGAGTTTTATTGATCCCGATGCGCCGGAATTTGTACCGGCCGGCAATATCCCGGAACGTATCCGTGAGTTCTGCCGTAAGACGGGACAGAAGGTGCCGGAGACAATCGGTGAGATCATGTGCTGCATCAACCAGAGCCTTGCGCTGAAATACAGATATGCTCTGGAGCAGATTGAATCATGTACAGGAAAGCACTATCCGACCATCCATATGATCGGCGGCGGAATCCAGAGCAAACTGCTCTGCCAGATGACTGCGGGGGCGAACGGACGCAAGGTGATTGCTGGACCGGTAGAGGCTACGGCGCTTGGCAATATTGCCGTACAGCTCATGTCTCTTGGCGAGATCAAAGACGTGAATGAGGCAAGACAGATTATTGCAGATTCAGAAGAAACATATGAGTACATTCCGCAGGATGAAGAAAAGTGGAATGCGGCATATGAGAAATTTAAAACTTTTATTCAACAAGATTAGTATGGATTTTCCCACCCCTGCAGGTGGAGAGATGAATCACTAAAAACAAGATTAAGGAGGAAACAAATCATGGCAAAATCAAGACTTATCGGAGACTACCCAGTAATAGGAATCAGACCTACGATCGACGGAAGAAGAGGGGTTCTGAAGGTACGTGAATCTCTGGAAGAACAGACAATGAATATGGCGAAATCAGCTGCAAAACTGTTTACAGAGAACCTGAAGTATTCAAACGGCGAGCCGGTTAAGGTTGTAATTGCTGACACCACAATCGGACGTGTGGCAGAGGCTGCTGCATGTGCAGATAAATTCAAAAAAGAAGGCGTTGATATTACACTGACGGTAACACCTTGCTGGTGCTACGGTGCAGAGACAATGGATATGGATCCACAGACAATCAAGGCTGTATGGGGATTCAACGGAACAGAGAGACCAGGAGCTGTTTATCTTGCATCTGTACTGGCTACACATGCACAGAAAGGCCTTCCGGCATTCGGCATCTATGGACATGACGTTCAGGAAGCTGATGATACTGAGATTCCATGTGATGTAAAAGAAAAATTACTGAGATTCGGACGCGCTTCCGTTGCTGCAGCAACCATGAGAGGCAAATCTTACCTGCAGATCGGTTCTATCTGTATGGGAATCGGCGGATCAATCATTGATCCGGCATTTATCGAGGAATACCTTGGCATGCGTGTTGAATCTGTTGATGAGGTGGAAATCATCCGCCGTATGACAGAGGGCATCTATGATGAAGCTGAATTCCAGAAAGCCCTTGCATGGACGAAGGAAAAATGCAAAGAAGGTTTTGATAAGAACCGTGAAGACCTCCAGAGAAACAGCGAGGAAAAGGATGCTGATTGGGAATTCGTTGTAAAAATGATGTGCATCATCAAAGACCTGATGAACGGCAACGAAAACCTGCCGGAAGGAAGAGAAGAAGAGAGGGTTGGACACAACGCTCTGGCAGCTGGATTCCAGGGACAGAGACAGTGGACAGACTTCTATCCGAACTGTGACTTCCCGGAGGCTATGCTGAATTCCTCCTTCGACTGGAACGGAGCAAGAGAACCATACATCCTTGCAACAGAGAATGATGTACTGAACGGACTTGGAATGCTGTTCAGCAAACTGCTTACAAACTCAGCACAGATTTTTGCAGATGTACGTACCTACTGGAGCCCTGAGGCTGTTAAGAGAGCTACAGGCGGATATGAACTGGAAGGACACGCAAAAGAAGCAGGCGGATTTATCCATCTGATTAACTCAGGCGCAGCATGCCTGGATGCGAACGGACAATCTAAAGACGCTGATGGAAACGGATGCATGAAGCCATGGTATGATGTAACAGAAGAAGACCAGGAAGCAATGCTTAATGCAACGACATGGAACTATGCTGACTTCGGATACTTCAGAGGCGGCGGATTCTCCTCCAGATTCGTAACAGAAGCAGAGATGCCTGTAACCATGATCCGTCTGAACCTTGTGAAGAACTTAGGACCAATGCTTCAGATCGCTGAGGGATGGACCGTAAAACTTCCGGATGAAGTAACAGATGTGCTGTGGAAGAGAACAGACTATACATGGCCATGTACATGGTTTGCACCAAGAGTAACAGGAGAAGGCAACTTCGCAACTGCTTATGATGTAATGAACAACTGGGGAGCTAACCACGGTGCAATCAGCTATGGACACATTGGTGCTGACCTGATCACACTCTGCTCAATCCTGAGAATTCCGGTAGCAATGCATAACGTTCCTGAGGAGAAGATCTTCAGACCTGCATCATGGAATGCATTCGGACAGGACAAAGAGGGCCAGGATTTCAGAGCATGCCAGGCTTATGGACCAATGTACAAATCAATCAGATAATTGCCATAAATCAATTACAGGCACATATATTTTGCCTATATACTACAATAGCTCAGATTTGTCTGCGCTGCTGTAAAACACCAAACACCAATACCTAACTAACCAAACAAAGAGTGCCTGTGCCAACCAGGTGCTCTTTGTATTGACATTTATGGGCATTGATGTCTGAATACTTCATCACCAAAGTTTCAGTGCTTGTGACACATGCTATCTGCAGCAGAGCTTAAGGGGGGAGTACCAGGAATCGTCAGCCCAACTAAAACACAGGAGGACATGAATAATGTTAAAAGGAATTCCACAGATTTTATCACCAGAATTATTAAAAGTATTATGCGAAATGGGACACAGCGACAGACTGGTTATCTCTGACGGCAACTTTCCGGCAGAATCCATGGGAAAGGATGCAATCGTGATCCGCTGTGACGGTCACGGGGTTCCGGAGATCCTGGATGCTATCCTTCAGGTATTCCCTCTGGACACATATGTAGAAAAGCCGGCAAACCTTATGCAGGTTATGGATGGTGACGATGTAGAGACGCCGATCTGGGATACATATAAAGAAATCATTGCAAAGCATGATGAAAGAGGCGGGGACGCAGTGGGGAATATTGAGCGTTTTGCATTTTATGATGAGGCAAAAACAGCTTATGCAATCATCGCTACAAGTGAGAAGGCGCTTTATGCGAATATCATGCTTCAAAAAGGGGTCGTTGTGGAGTAAAGCAGTTGGACCTGGTATGGGGACGCCGCAGGAACCGGACATAGAGGCCGCCGGAAACGGGTTACGGCTGTAAGCTGGAGTAAAGCAAAAAAGAAGGAAAGCAGGGGCAGCCTGCCCACATCACGTGAAGTCCGGATGACTTCACGCGCTGGGGGCAGGAAAAATTGTAATTTGGTAATTACAATTTTTACCCCTGCTTTCCTTCTTTTTTCCTTAACTCCGGCTAACAGCCGTGCTGACGCTTCCGGCGGCCTCTATGTCCGGATCCTGCGGCTGGCGCTATAGGGCGGGAGACGCTATACTCTGGGAAGTACTCTAAAGTGAGGCGGATGGAATCAGGGAAATTTTGCCAATATACTGAATTGCAAAATCCAGCTTGAATTGCTTTAAGCTGGATGCTACAATTATTCTATGATTATAGTTGCTCCTTTTTGGAGGAGCATGGATTGCATGATTTTTTGAGTATAAATTGCTTCGTTTAGGGAGCATGGATTGAGAGGAACGACAATGACGATTACAGAAATTGCGAAGATGGCAGGGGTTTCGGTATCTGCTGTTTCGAGATATTTGAATGACGGATATATCAGCGAGGAGAAGAGGCAGAAGATTAAGACTGTCATTGATAAGACGGGATACAGACCGTCCAAACAGGCGCAGATTCTCAGGACAAAAAGGTCAAAGGTGATTGGGGTGATTCTGCCTAAGATCAGTTCGGAATCTATTGCAAGGGTGGCTGACGGTATCAGTTCTGTTCTATCGGAAAAAGGGTATCAGATGCTGCTTGCCAGTACGGAGAATAATCCCAAAAAGGAAATTGAATATCTCAATCTGTTGAAGAATAACCCGGTCGACGGAATCCTGTTTTCGGCTTCTGTTTATGACCGGGCGCATCAGGAAGCTTTGAAAAAACTGGGGATCCCAATTGTTATTATCAGTCAGAGGTTTGACGATTGCGCCTGTGTCTATCATGACGATTACGGCGCGGCCAGAGCCATGACAGAACTGCTTCTGGAGAGCGGGAAAAAGAAGGTTGCACATATTGCCGTATCACAGAAGGATGAGGCCGCAGGGAAAAGCCGGACCGAAGGTTATAAGGACGCGATGAAAGAGTATGGACTGGAAGTACCGGAAAAGATGATTATAACGGCAGGTTTCAATATGGATGCAGGGTATGAAAGTATGAAAAGGCTAGTGAACAGATGCCCGGAATTGGATGCTGTATTCTGTGCCACAGATACACTCGCGGTGGGGGCTGTAACATGTCTCAAAGATATGGGCAGAAAGATACCTGGGGAAACAGCAGTGGCGGGGATCGGGCATAATCGCTTGTCCAGGGTGGTGACACCCAGAATAACAACGGCTCATCTGTTCTATAGAACCAGCGGAATAGAAGCCGCAAATATGCTGCTTGAGATGATCGAGAATGAAGCGAACATATACAGGCAGACAAAGCTTGGATATGAGGTGGTCAGGGCAGAGAGTGTATAAGAGTGAGAGAAGGACTCTGGTGTAAGGAGCCGGAGTGGAAAGTATTATGGCTGTGATGTCTGTCCATTCCTAAGTAAAGCTATATAATAAATGACCGGATTTTATGGTACAAGAAGGATTCGCTGTGTTGTCCGACGGCAACGCGGCCTTCTATGACATTTGATATTACGAATCAAAAGTCATCCATAAACTCCGGTCTTTTTGCGTAAATGCGCAATCTTTAAAGAACGGGCTCTCAGTATGTGTTTTTACATAATTGTGGTAATTTCAGGGAATAATGTTTATCTTGAAAGCAGATAAGGCACCTGTCCTATAAGTGTGAATAAGTAACAAGTTCGTCTTGATGGGAGACAAATCAGTTACTGTTCAGACCGTGCCGTGCACCTCGCTGCACGGCATCAGAGGCAATGAAGTGATGGTCTCGGGGCATCTGCTCCTCGCCGCAAATACGCCAAGGCGTACTCGAATTGTGAAATATAGACAAAAAATGGCATGCATTTTTGTTCTATCTACCTATTTACAGATTGTGAAAAGGTGATAAAATATAAGAGAAATATGAAAACGATATCACATCAAAATTCGTGTAAAATACGAGAATTTATGTGATGATAAAAAAAATAAGTGATAACGATATCGTGGAGGAGGGCATTATGGATTATCATGCGATAGCGGAACAGATTCTAAAGTATACCGGGGGAAAAGAAAACCTGATATCTGCTGCACACTGTGCAACCAGGCTTCGGCTTGTGATTGCGGATAACGAGAAGTGTGACAGTGCGGCTGTTGAGAATGTGGATGCTGTAAAGGGGGTATTTTTCGCATCGGGGCAGATGCAGATTATTCTGGGGACAGGAACTGTTAATAAAGTCTATGACGAATTTATTAAAATTGCGGGAATCAGCGAGGCCAGTAAAGACGATGTGAAAAGAGAAGCTGCAAAGAGGCAGAACCCATTTAAGCGGCTGATTAAGACGATCGGTGATATTTTTGTACCGATTATTCCGGCTATCGTGGCAAGCGGATTTTTGATGGGAATCATGGAAGCCCTGAACTTTATGGTAAATAACGGGTACGTGAATATTAATACGAACGGCTCAATTTATCAGTTTGCGGTGCTGTTTAGCAACGTTGCATATGTATTCCTGCCTATTCTAATTGCATTTAGCGCGGCAAAGGTGTTTGGCGCCAATCCATTTCTGGGTGCGGTGATCGGTATGATCATGATCCATCCCGATCTGCAGAATGCGTGGACGGTTGCAACGGAAGGTGTGCAGAAAACACAGGAAGTGTTCTTCGGACTATGGCGGGTAGATATGGTGGGCTATCAGGGACATGTCATTCCGGTTATTATTGCTGTTTTTGTTCTCAGCATTATAGAAAAGAGACTTCATAAGATTGTTCCACCGATGTTTGATTTGTTTGTAACGCCACTTGTCAGCGTTTTTGTGACGGGGTATCTGACACTGGCAGCGATCGGACCGGTCTTTGTATTCATAGAAAATGGGCTGCTGAACGGGATCCAGAGTCTTCTGACCCTTCCCTTTGGAATCGGAAGCTTTATCATGGGCGGGGCATACGCGACCACGGTAGTATCGGGAATTCACCATATGTACACGGTGATTGACATCGGCCAGCTGGCACAGTACGGACTTACATTCTGGCTGCCTCTGGCATCAGCCGCAAATGTGGCACAGGGTGGTGCTGCATTTGCAGTAGCATTAAAGAGTAAAAATAAGAAAATGAAATCTGTGGCTCTGCCTTCCGCACTGAGTGCCTGTATGGGAATCACGGAACCAGCGATTTTTGGTGTAAACCTGCGTCTCGGAAAGCCATTTATCGCGGCATCTATCGGTGGTGCCTGCGGGGCGTTGTATGCGTCTCTTGTCCATTTGGGGGCAACAGGTACAGGCGTGACAGGAATCTTTGGAATCCTTCTGCATCTGCACAGTCCGCTGCATTATGTCATAGCCATGGCAATTGCATTTGGTGTTGCATTTGTATTGACAGGAATTCTGGGCTTCAAAGAGGAACCGGCGTCTGTAAAAAGCGGTCAGGTGGAAACTGTTATGGAAGAAGCGCAGGAAACAGAAGACGGAAATAACGGGGAATTGATATTGGCCAGCCCTTTAAAAGGCCGGGTTATCCCTCTTTCTGAGGTGCCTGATGAGACGTTTGCGTCCGGCGTGTTGGGGGATGGTGTCGGTATACAGCCGGCAGAAGGAAAAGTATATGCGCCCTTTGACTGTACTGTGGCGGCGGTATTTGACACGAAGCACGCGATCGGATTGGAAACGTCGGATGGAGTGGAACTGCTGATCCATATTGGGATGGATACTGTTAAGCTGAACGGGGAACCCTTTACGGTATATGTGGAGGCTGGAGAGACGGTAAAGGCCGGAGGGCTCCTTGTGGAATTTGATATGGATAAGATCAAAGCGGCAGGACTTGATACGGTAACACCGGTTATCGTTACGGATCCAGGGAAGTATAAGAGCATCAAAATCACCGGCAGACAATCATAAATGACAAGGGGGAATATATATGTTAGAAATGAATTGGAGCGACAAATGGCGGCTGGGGCTGCACCTGATGCCGCCCACGGGCTGGCTCAATGATCCTAACGGGTTGTGTCAGTTTCAGGGAGTATATCATGTGTTTTTTCAGTATTCTCCGGATAATCCGGAGGGAGGGCGCAAGTGCTGGGGGCATTATACCAGCACGGATCTTCTGGAGTGGCAGTATGCAGGGATTGCACTGTCACCGGATGCCGAATTCGACCGTAATGGCGTCTATTCGGGTTCTGCCGTTGTTTCGGAAGGAGAAATGTATCTATTTTACACAGGCAATGTAAAGCTTGAGGGGGACTATAACTATATTACAGATGGGCGGCAGAGCAATACGGTTCTTACCGGCAGTGAGGACGGCCTCAACTTTGGCGAAAAGAAATGCCTGATGACAAATGAAGACTATCCGGATCATCTGACCTGCCATATACGGGATCCGAAAGTTGTAACGGGAAAAAGCATTGGAATAGAAGATGATAACTTTTATATGTTTCTGGGGGCAAGGACCAAAGATGACAGGGGAGTGGTTCTTGTGTATAAAAGCCCTGATCTGGAAAGCTGGGAGCATACGAATATACTGACAGGAGAAAAAAGATTCGGATACATGTGGGAGTGTCCTGATGCATTTATGCTGGGAGAGAAAAAGATACTGAGTGTTTCTCCCCAGGGGGTAGAAACGAGAGGAATTGACTATCAGAATGTATATCAGTCCGGATATTTTGAATTGGATGGAAGCTTTGACGGAACGTATCGGTTGAAGAACTTCCGGGAATGGGACAGAGGCTTTGATTTTTATGCCCCACAGACATTTTTGGATGAACAGGGCAGGCGGCTCCTGATCGGATGGATCGGTATGCCGGATGACCAGGAACAGTGCAACCCGACGGTAAAGGACGGCTGGCAGAATGCACTTACTGTTCCCAGGGAGGTGTTTCTGAAGGATGAAAAGGTGATGCAGTATCCGGCGGAGGAACTGCTGTCGCTTCGGAAAGAGGAGCAGACGCTGGAGCCTGGTAAGGCTTCAGACAAGATGCAGTGTTATGATATAGAAATTACAATGCTTGAAAACACGGACATGACCCTTGTAATAAGTGAAGGAATTACTTTGTGCTATAGCAGAAGTGACAAAATGTTTACCGTTACTTTTCTTGAGGAACAGAACCTGGGGTATGGAAGAAAAAGCAGGGCCGTGTATCTGGATGAGTGCCGGTCTGTCCGGATCCTGGCGGATACTACCTGTTTGGAGGTATATTTAAATGGGGGAGAAGAAGTATTTACCACAAGATTTTATACGGAAGATGGTATGAGCAGTTTCCGGGCAGAAAAGGGAGACATGGAGATAAAATATTGGGTGATGGAACCAATGAAGGTTAAATTGTAAAGGCGGTACGGCGAGTGATGGGACGCTGGCCAGAAGACGGCTATGGTGCATGGACGTCTTCTGGCCAGTTGTTTTATCATGAAAGCGGATAAGACTCGTTGCAGTAACAGTTCAGACTTGTCTGAACTGTCACCGTTACTAAGACTTCCACCTTTATAATTGTTTTTGCATATTGCATTTTACTGTGCATATATTGTAAAGTATAAGCAACACAGTTTTTGGACAAGGGTGATGATGATGGATTGGAAAGGCTTGAATAAGAATAAGATAAAGATCTGGCTTGAAGCAGGATTGGCGCTTTTGCTTGTTATTGTGATTGGGGTAGCCGGGCACAATGGGGCATTTACTAAGAAAGAGGCAAAGGCAGGCCAGGAAAAGAGTGCGAAGGAAGAAACGCTGAATAAGGCAGTGAAAGAAAATGAGGCGGCTAAGTCCGGGAAGAATGACAGCGCCTCAGAGGCAGACGGAAAAAAGGATACGGATAAAACAGCGCAGGATCAGCCAGTGCAGAATAAGGAAGAAAGCAAGGAGACGGAGGAGGTTATTGCCGAGGGGCAGTATCCAATTATGGGAAAGAGTACGGTTACCGTGGAACAGATGGTGGAATATTTTAAATCCAGCCAGGAAAAGTATCCGGCGGAGGAGTTGAGCAAGGGCGGTGCAGACAGCATAGAGACATTCTGCCAGATGTATTACGATGAGGCGGTAGCTGAAGGAATCAGGCCGGAGGTGCCTTTTGTGCAGACCATGAAGGAAACCGGGTGGCTGCAGTATGGAGGGGATGCTTCCATTGAACAGTTTAATTTTGCAGGGCTGGGTACTACCGGAGGCGGGGTTGCAGGGAATTCTTATCCAGATGTACGGACCGGAATCCGTGCGCAGATCCAGCACCTGAAAGCTTATGCCACTGCAGACGCCCTGACCCAGGAGTGCGTGGATGAACGTTATGAATATGTGACCAAGGGGTCAGCGCCCTATGTGGAATGGCTGGGGCAGCAGGAGAACCCGGAAGGGTATGGCTGGGCTACGGCAGATAACTATGGCTATTCCATCGTGGATATGATTTCTAAATTGAAACAGCTGGGAGAGTAAACTCCCCGTCAATTGACTTTTTGGAAGCGGATAGATTGCTCTGAAGTTATATTACAGTGCTGCCCTTTGGGGGCCTGTATAGGGGATGTCCTTTGAGTATGTTAATGCTTCTGAATCGGATCAGTCAACAAAAAATGCCAGGAAAGCGAGGTGCAGTCAGCAACTCAGCTCTCCTGGCATTTTTAGCCGGAAATTATAATCCGTGTAAAACAGTTCGGGCAGGCCTGAACTGTTATGCATCCGTTCGGTTAAACCTGGATTATGCAACACAGACATTGACAGCCTGGAGGCCGCGATTGCCCTGAGCAATGTCAAATGTAACGTTCTGTCCGTCTTCTAAAGACTTAAAGCCGTCCATTGCCAGCCCTGAAAAATGTACGAATACATCTTCTCCGTTTTCGTTGTTTGTGATAAATCCAAATCCTTTTTGTGCGTTAAACCATTTTACTGTACCGTTATTCATAGTAGGTACCTCCTAATTTTTTTTGTGCATTTTCTATAAAACTAAAAAAAGCATATATACGTAATCATTAATAAAAAAATGACTACCGAATATATGCGAAATCAAGACTTTATTTAAAATACTTTTTGTATCATAACATTAAAAATATCAAATGTCAAGCGAAAAGTTTTATATTTTCTGTGTTCCTGTTACTATTCAGTTACTGTTCAGACCGTGCCGTGCACCTCGCTGCACGGCATCCGTCTCGCTGAATACTCTACTTACTTTTGTGCATTTAAATACTCTATAATAGATTCTACAATTAACTCTGCAGTCTCTAGTTGAGTTTGCGCCTGTTCTCTGGATGCAAAATAAAAGTCATCATAATCACTTTTTTCTCTCAAACGTTTCAAAGTTGCAAGTTTTCTTCCCAATTCTTTTGAAAAAATTGTTTTAGCAACATAATGCTGATTAAAATATGCAACTACATCTTTGTGCCGTTTAAAATCTACCGTTCCCATTGCAAGGACTGCTTTAATCGCGTAGAAAGCAGAGTAATAAGACCTGTTAATCGAATCCTTATATAAGGAATTCTCTAAGCAATGTTTTGCCACGCTTAAACTGTCTTTCGCTTCCTGCAATCTGTAATTACTTAATTCTTTTTGTCTGTCATCCATCTAGTACAACGCCCTCCCTCTCTACGTTATCATAAAAAGGTAATGATCCCAACCAGTAGTTAAAGTGCTTCTCATTCTTAATAATAACACTGATATCCAAAAAGTATTTCATTTCGAAATCAAATGCAATATCAAAAATTTTTGTTTCTATCTTTTCAATTTCTTCATCTGTATATGTCGTCAATACCATAATATCTATATCTGAATTTTCTTTTTGTTCACCACGGGCATATGAACCGTAAAGAATAATTTTAGTTAGTTTGTCCCCTAAAACCTGCTTTATTTCCTGGGAAAATTCCATAAGTATGTCATGTATGTCTTTCATTACAATCACTCCTTTATTTATGATTTTAACCATGACGCTACCCGATTCATTCAATTCACATTGTTTTTATATACTTTATTATAACACGCGGCCTAGTATAAGCCAATCTAAATCCCTTACTGTTTCGCTGGCCTAATTTTCCGATAGCACAGACGCAAAAGCCTCAGCGTAGCCCCACTACGCCTACGTTTGTGGAGCAGCACTCTCGAAAATTTATCTCAGCTTATGAGTCAGTTACTTATTTTACGATGTACTAGAGCTTATGCGGCATAGAAATAGGCATAACTTCCTGATTATATAAGTTATGCCTCATGCTATGGAGTATACGGGATTCGAACCCGTGGCCTCAACAATGCGAATGTTGCGCGCTCCCAACTGCGCTAATACCCCATACGAGAATTATAGCATTTTCTACAGAAATGGCAATACAGAAAATTCAGAAAACATAAAATTTATTCAAAAAGAACTCTGAATTCAGAGAGTTCTTTTGCGTCTCTGGAAATGATGCAATGATTTCCTCTAATTGCTTGGACAAACGGATACAGACTTCCTTTCTATTATTTGAGCTGCAAACTGTATATTTCTTGTGCAGGACTTAGTAATAGGATCTGATGAATGGATTTTTTCCAGCAATATGCGTACAGCCTCCCGCCCCAACTCGCTTCTCGGATAAGCAATTGTTGTAAGAGGAGGAGTGACATATTGGGAAAACTCAATGTTATCACATCCTGTTACGGAAATATCTTCCGGGATAGAATAACCGTGCTCTTGGATGGCACGCATTGCCCCAATAGCAACTTTGTCATTTGCTGCGAAAATGGCAGTTATATTATCCTGCGATGCTAACAGTTTTTTGGTTTCTGTATATGCTTTTTCCATCTCCCAGTTGATATTGATGATAAACTCGGGGGAGAGGCTAATCTGGTTGGCAAGGAGGGCCATGACATATCCTCGAAAACGCCCTTCATAATCGAATAAATTTATCCGCCCTTCAGTAAAACCCGCAGTATCACCGAGAAATGCAATATTTTTGTGTCCGAGCTGGATCATTCTGTCCACAAGTAAATAGGATGCACGTTCAAAATTTATGGAAATACGGTCATTTTTAAATTCATCATAACCTCTGAGCATTTCAACAGCCGCAATCCCTTTATTGTAAAAGTGCTGACAGATACTGAATGGTACCTCTCCTATAAATATAATCCCATCACAGTCTATGGAGTCACATTTTTCTTTCAGCTCTTCAGCGCTGAATTCTTCTGCGGATAATGCAAAGCTTAAATTGCATTTTTTGCTTATGAGTTCCGCCTCTATTCCTTTGATGATATCTGAAAAATAACTGTCATCAAAAGAACTTTCGTCTTTTGTGACAATATAGCCGATATTTTTGTTTTTTGATCTGTTGCTTGTACTCCTTTTTTTGGGTTTTACTTTATAGCCTAATTCATGCACGCTTTCCCATATTTTTTCTTCTGTTTCTTTGGTGACATTCATTGTCTTGTCATAATTTATAACCCTGGAAACTGTAGTTAAGGAAACACCTGCTCTTTCTGCTACATCACTTAATTTGGTTGCCATATTTCTTCATCCTTTTCTTTATATCATTCTGCAATAAAATAAGCAGTCTTAATATTAATTTTGTTTTACTAAAACATATATTATCATGTTACAGTTTAGTTTTCAACAAAAACAAAAATGAAATTGAATAAATGACAATTATTCAGTTGATAGCAGATATGCGTATTAGATAAGTAGTTCAGTAAAAAATAAGTAAAATAAATTGATAAAATAAAAGAATAAAATTGACAATTTTACTAAAATATGATAAGTTATACATGAAAAGGAGGGAGAAGGTAGTGTCAAATGATTTATGAAAGAAAGGTAAAAAGGTATTTATTTGCAGATAAAGTTCATAAGAAAGCAGTTTTGTTTATAAAAATATATAATTTCAGACACTACCGGTAAAAAGATGGAAGAAAAGAAAATGAATTATGAGGCGAATTGGGAATCATTGAAGCAGCATCAGCCTGCGAAGTGGTTTAAAGATTCTAAGTTTGGTATTTTTGTTCATTGGGGCGTATATTCAGTCCCCGCATGGGCGCCCACTTCAGAATGTGACATTGACCAGTATACAAAGCTGCATGGAACCCATCCATATGCGGAAATTTATCTTTACTGCATGCGATTCAGGAACAGCCCGTTTTGGAAGCATCATGTAGAAACTTACGGAAGTAACTTTCATTATGATGATTTTATACCGATGTTTAAGGCTGAAAATTATAATGCGGATGAATGGGCAAAGCTGTTCAAAGAGGCAGGGGCTAAGTATTCCGTAATGGTTACAAAGCATAGTGATGATTTCGCCATGTGGCCAACGGAATATTCAGACAGGAACGCTTATAAAATGGGACCGCACAAAGATCTGGTAAAAGAATTTGCGGATGCGATGCGCGGCAACGACTTGAAACTCGGATTATACTTCACATGGTGTTTTAATGTATATTATTCTCATTATCCGAGTTTTCCGTATACAGACTATATTCATGCACAGGCAAAAGAATTGATTGATACATACCATCCGGATTTGTTTTGGCCGGATGCAGAATAT
The DNA here is from genome assembly GCF_009680135.1 of Eubacterium sp. BIOML-A2. Classification (NCBI taxonomy): domain Bacteria; kingdom Bacillati; phylum Bacillota; class Clostridia; order Eubacteriales; family Eubacteriaceae; genus Eubacterium; species Eubacterium sp. BIOML-A2. The sequence goes on along the minus strand of NZ_WKZK01000016.1, from coordinate 54,436 downwards.
GCAGTACCCAGACAGAGGGTTCCGGCTGAACTCTGGAGAAGCGAAGAGATGATAGCTTACTATTACAACCAGGCAAAGGATCCGAAAGAGGTTTTAGTAAATGACAGATGGGGGAAGGTTGACAATGAGCGGCTTCTTGGCGATTATATGACGCCTGAATATGCAAGCATGAATGGTATACCGGAGTTTTATTGGGAGACAACCCGTGGGATTGGACGTTCTTTCGGATACAATCAGATGGAAGGTGAGGATGATTATTCCAGCGTAAAAGAACTGGTTCATATCCTTGTTGACAATGTGAGCAAGAATGGAAATCTATTGTTAAATGTCGGACCGAAGGTAGACGGCACGATACCGGAGATTCAGAAGCAAAGGCTTTTAGGAATTGGAAAATGGCTGAAAGTGAATGGCGATGCAATTTATGGAACACGGCATTGGGTTCACTTTGGAGTAGATACAGATAACGGAATTCCTGTTCGTTATACGAAAAAAGGAGATACTGTATATGCAATCGCGCTTGAAAGACCGCAGGGAAGCTTAAAGATCCCATATATTATGGCAAAAGAAAATACAAAAATCCAGCTGCTTGGTCTGCCGCAGGATTTAAATTGGGTGCAAAATGGAAGCGAATTAGAAATTAAATTGCCGGATAATATGGAAGAATCAGAGGCATATGCATTTTCAATCACTCCTGAGCCTTATTGTTTGATTGAAGAAAAAAATAAGCCAAAAATCCTTACGGTAGCAGATCTGCAGGTCATGGGTCTTGATAAACATTGGTAGGAGGAAAAGGATATGAAAAAGCGTAAATTGCTAAGCGTTATGTTGTGTATTATGTTGCTGGTAATGGGGATTTGTGCATGCGGGAAATCAGAGGTACAAAAAGATTCAAGTGATAGCAGCAGTGGTGATGATGAAAAAATAGAGCTTACATTTATGGGATGGCAGCCGGAGCTGCAGATTATGAATGAAAAAATGCTTCCGCTGCTTGAGGAAAAATACCCGAACATTCATATTAAAGTAGAGGTTCTGGAATGGTTTGACTACTGGGACAAGCTAACGATAGATTCTGTTGCCGGGGATTCAGCGGATATAGTTGCCATGGATGTTGATCATATTCCTACATTTCAGGATTATTACATGGGTCTTGATGATCTGGCGGGGGATGTTTTAGGTGAGGATTGGGAAAGTGCATATAATAACGGAGTCTTAGATGATCTCCGCAGTGTGTCTTCTGATAAGTCTTTGAAAATGATGCCTTCGGATATTACTGGATTGTGGTATATCTTTTATAACAAAACGATGTGTGATGAATTAGGGGTAGCGGTTCCGAATGGGGAATATGAAGATCTTGCAAGATTTGCAAAGGAAATTAAAGAAAAAGATCCTTCAGCCCTCCCGGTAGCATTTGCGGCGAAAGAAGACGTTAATCTGGGATTCTTTTATTTGTGGCTGGCAACAAATAATGAATATGGGATTGTGCAGGATGCAGTCGAGGGGAAGGCTTCTTTTGAGGATGAGGCTTTTGTAAAGGCATTTGAACAGCTCAAGAAGATGTATGATGATGGAATACTGGCAGAAGAAAACTTTGGGTTAGATGCTTACCCTGGATGTGACGAAGCGTTTAAGAATGGAAATTGTGCTGCTTATCTGACGGGAGAGTGGTATTTGGGAAATTATCTCATGGGTACGGCATTGAAAGGAACTCCTACTGAAAATGACGAATTTGGAGTAGTTACTATGCAGAATGTAGAAGGGGGAGAGACGTGCATGCAGAAGTATGCGTCTTTCGGATATTCTATCAGCAACGAGTGTGAGTATAAGGAAGAAGCCATGAAAGTTCTGGAGGAGTGGACGCAGGGCGCGGCAGCTGGAGAATGGCTGAATTATATGGCATGTGTACCGGCGGCAAAGGATGTTACGATTGATATGGAAAATATGCAATCTGATGAGGCAAAGGCTACGTATCAGAAAGCTTTTGATGATTTGAATACCAATCCTGCGGTTTTACGTTCGACGTTGAATACAGAACTGGATAATAAAATTGGTGAGGTTGTTGTATCCGTTATGCGCTCCGGACTTAGTGTAGATGACGCATTGTCACAGATCCAGCAGACAGCCGAATCAGTAAGATAAAAAATAGTAAGGCGCAAAAAGACCTTGCCAACTATTTTTTATGCATCGCACGTAAGTGCCCAAAATACGGTCACTAAGTGCTCGTAGCTATTAAATAAAGGAAAAGCTGCAGTTTGATATGCAGCTTTTCCAAATCAGCCGGATGCAGGCAGAGGGCAGATATCTTCAGAAAAAGCCGGTTATAGCAGTGGGAAATAGTAACAGTGCAGGCCTGCCTGAACTGTTAAGGGAAATAGGGGGTTCGGAGGTGGTGTGGATGAAGAAAAATAAGTTATCAGCGTATATCTATATTTTGCCGGCAGTGGGATTTGTAGGCATTTTTTTAATTTATCCTATAATTTTTAACTTTATGTCAAGTTTTACAGAATGGAGAGGGTTAGATTTCAGTACAGCTGAGTTTGTGGGGATGCAGAATTATGCGACTCTCGTGAAAGATCCCATATTTAGAAATGACTTAAAAAATTGTCTGGTATTTATGGTTTTAACGTTGTTCTTTCAGATGAGTATTGGTTTGATTTTGACAGTGTTACTAAATATGAAATTAGTGGGGTTCCGGCTTTTGGAAACAGTTTATTTCTTCCCGGTTGTACTGTCATCGGTTGTGGTAGGTTACACATTTTTACAGATTTTTGAGCCGAATTTCGGTACGCTAAATACATTTTTACAGTCTGTAGGGCTCTCTGGTTTGAAAAGGATGTGGATTGGGGATGCCAGGTATGCATTGTATACGATCTTGATTGCCAATGTCTACCAATGGTCAGGCATGGGAATAATATACTACAGGGCAGGGCTTTCCAATATCTCAAAGGATATCTACGATGCTGCCAAAATAGATGGTTCAGGGTTTTGGCAAAGCTTTTTTCGGATTACAATACCGTTATTGAAAAATACGCATGTTATTATTTTATTGATGGGAACAATCGGGTGTTTGAAATTTTTTGACTTGGCATATATTATGACGAGCGGAGGTCCTGCTAATTCAACTGAATTTCCATTGTTATATTTATATAGAAAGTTTATGCGGGAATTAAATAGTGGACAGGCTAGTGCGGTAGCAATCGTTATCATTATTTTAGCAACGATTCTCTCAATAGGCATTTTGAAAATAACAAGCAATGATAAGGAAGAAGGTGGAAAGTAATATGAGTAAGAAAAAGAAAACAGCTGTATTAATTGAAGTTTTTCTTTTTTCTGTTGCAGTAGTATGGGTGATTCCTGTAATTTCTACGATGCAGGTATCTCTTAAAAATGGTGGATTTCAAAACTATAAGGATGTTTTCTCCACAAGAATAAATGATGTTTTGATATTGCCAAAAATGATTTTAAATAGTTTTATCATAACAGGCGGGACAATTATGATTGTTATGATATCGGCATCTCTTGCTGCATATGCATTTTCTAAACTGAGGTTTAAGGGAAGAAAATTCTTTTTTGTACTTTTGCTTTCCTGTTATGCCATTCCGATTTTATCTACGCTGATTCCGAATACTTTGCTTATCAGAAACCTTGGACTGCGGGGGTCTTATATATCTATGATCGTATTGCTTGCAACTGCAAATATACCTTTGGCGATTTTGATTTTTAAAGGAAATTTTGATGGGATTTCTTCTACATATTTAGAGGCCGCGGCAATAGACGGATGTACAGATTTTCAGGTGTTTTTACGTATTTTACTGCCGATGTCCAAGTCTGCAATTGTGAATGTACTTGTGGTTTTATTCATTCAGGTCTGGAATGATTTTCAAATTCCTCTCGTATTTTCCACAGATCCTGAAAAATATACGCTGACGCTTGCTCCTACGTTTTTTGGTTTGACACAGAATCGTTTGGACTTGCCGCATTTATTTGCGTCAATCGTAATTATAGCTATACCGGTTATCGTATTTTACATGTTTATGCAGGATAAAATCGTAGAGGGAATGAGCATGGGAGGATTAAAAGAATGAGTATCATCCAAAATCGAATTGTATTATTTCCAGATGCCAACAAACAGGATGATACAAAAAGAATACAAGAAGCCGTGGACAGAGGCAGTCTGGAGAAGAAATGGATTGTGTTGGAAGCAGGGCAGTTCCATGTTGGAACGATATGTTTGAGAGAACATTCAAAAGTAGAGTTAAGGGAAGGCTGTGAGATCATTGGAAGTGATGATCTAAGGAAATATACGGTGCACGAATATTGCCACCAGTCTCAAAAAAACTATTGGCAGAGTATTTTTTATGGCAAAAACATTGCCCATGTTGTGTTAAAAGGCCTTGGAAAAATTCTGGGGCAGGGAGATAAATTCCCTTTTGGACTGGAAGCATTTAGTGCGGATGACTGGCAAGAGGCCCCGGTTCAAGAATTTAAAGTCAGACCTAGCTTGTTATACTTTAAAGCTTGCAGTGATATAGAAGTGGATGGGATTCAGTTAAAGGATGCGGCACAGTTTGCGGTTCTGGTGGAGGAATGTGAGAAAATTTTATTCAAAAATGTGTATGTGCATAATCGGAAGAACCGCAATACAGACGGATTTCATTTTTCCTGGAATCGAAATATCACGATTCAATCTTGCAAATTAGACTGCGGAGATGACGCAATTGTATTAAATCGAAATGCTGTGAATGTAGAAATTAAAGATTGTGACATCTCATCCCGATGGGCAGGGATAAGGATTGGGCCATTTTCGGATGGAGAATTTTCTAACATCGAAGTGTCTGACTGTCTGATCCATGATACTTATGGCTGTGCGGTTAAAATACAGATAGGTCAGGGCGGAACCGCACATGGTATCAGGATACATCATGTGGAGATGGAAAATGTAACGGGTCCCGTCCATATAAATTTGAGCCATATTCCAAGTTGGGAATTGCAAGGAAGTACCGGTGTTTATCCGGGCAGCATTTCTGATATAGAGATCGAGCATATACATGCAAAAGTGGCGGCGGAGCCGAAACCGCTGCCGCATGAAGTGCCCGTGTTTGAAGGGGAACGCTTTTCCTGTGTTAATGTTCAAGGGCTATCAGATTATAAGCTTGGAACATTAAGATTTGCCAATTGGGAGATTGAATATGAGGGGGGATATCATAACGAAGAATATGCTTTAAACTTTACAGAGGACGTGGATTATAGATATCCTGAATATTTTCTTTTTGGCATTATGCCATGCTATGCCTTTTATGCAGCATATATTGATGCATTGGAGTTAGAGCAGATTGCTTTTAGCGTTAAGAAACAAGATGTGAGAGTGCCGATGATCATTCACAATATCAATCGGACGAAATTCGTTCAGGTATGTATCGAAGGGGAACAGTTCAGGCAAGCCTGAACTGATACATAGAAGGAGGAAGATGATGGGGATGGATGTTAAATTAGAATATAAATATAATGTAAAAGATTTTGGCGCCATTGGTGATGGGAAAACCTATGATACATCAGCGATACAGCAAGCGTTAGATTCTGCGTCAAAAGATGGCGGTATAGTTTATTTTCCGCAGGGCACATATCTGACAGGTACTCTTTATTTGAAGAGTAACGTTTCAGTTATCATGAACGGTAAGGCGACTATTCTGGCGAGTTCTGAAATTGAATGTTATGGGGCCGATACACATTTTAATAGATATGCTGGCGAACACTTCCTGGACAAGTGTCTGATTTATGCAGAAGATTGCGTAAATATACGAATATATGGAGGCACGATCAATGGAAATGGAGCAGAATTCTATGAGGATGGGAAACCGGACATAATCCATCCCATGCTTTTCCGGTTCCTTAGATGTAAAAATATTTGGATGGAAGATGTAAATATAACGATGCCTGCAGGTTGGAGCACAGCGTTTATAGAATGTGAAGATATACATATCAGAGGAATAGATATTAGCAGCCGCCATTATAATGGTGACGGTCTGGATTTTGACAGCTGCAGGAATGTTTTTGTCTCAGATTGTAATATGGATACCAGTGATGACTGTCTGTGCATCCAAAATTCCGTGGCGGGAAGGGTAAGCCGCAATATCATAGTCAGGAACTGTGTTATGAAGAGCAGGTGGGCGGCAGTCCGAATCGGGTTATTAAACAGCGGGGATATTGAAGATGTGGTTATTTCCGATTGCATTTTTCATGATACTCTTTGCAGCGGATTTAAAATTCAGGCGGCGGAGAGCGGGAGGATCCATGATGTGCTTATGAGCAATATTATTATGAGAAATGTAACCAGACCCATATTTGTTACTTCCAATTTTTGTAAAATGGGGGTCTTGGAAGAGAGTGCCCGAGACAGCAGCAAGGGGATAGACGGCCTTTATTTTAAGAATATTATTATAGACAATACATCACAGGAAAAGCCGGGTTCTATGGATGGGATTTTTGTTGTGGGAACACCGGAAAGGAAAATTCGTGATGTTAGTTTGACTGATATCAGATATCATGTTTTGGGTGGAGGCGGATACACCAAAAAAGAGATTCCCGAATTGACGGGAAAGAGACCGGAATATTATGAACTGGATGTGAGTCCGTCTTCCGTATTGTATGCACGACACGTAGCAAAATTGGAAATGAACCGTTTCTTTTATGATTTAGAACAGGATGACTTAAGAGAACCTATCATATTTGAAGATGTGGTTATGGCCGGGGAGTAGGGCACATGTGGAAAATTATGGGATTGATCGAAATAAAAAGATGCGATTTTGCGGGAAAAATGCAAAATCAGAATAAAAGTATTGAATAATTATAATAATTAGCATATAATCGTTATAAGATTTTGCAAGTATTTAGCGGAATGGGGGTTTTATATGCTTCTTGAATTCAAGACAAAGAATTATAAATCATTTGTGGAAGAATCTAGTTTTTCTATGGTAGCTGCACCAAAGCAGAAAGGCTTAGATTACAGTTTGATGAAAACGAAGGTAAAAGGAAAAGAAATCCGTGGTTTGAGTTCCTCCGTAATTTATGGACCGAATGCCGCCGGAAAAACAAATATTATAGGTGCAATGGATGTCCTTCGTGCGATTGTATTACGAGGAAATATTAGAAATTCCGAGGAGAAATCTTCGCCAAATCCGGCAGCGGCAGCATTAGAGCTGATACCAAACAATAATGAAACAGAAGGAATGCCAGTTTGTTTTTCCGTCGAGTTTTATGAGGAAGATGCAGGAGATAAATTTAGAATTTTATATGAATTGGAGATTGATTTAGGAGTGTTCCTTGATGAGGAATATCCGAGAAAAATCGTATCAGAAAAGCTTTTTGTAAATGGAGAACCAATTTTTCAGCGTGCCAATGATTTGTATATTGGAAATATGAAAGTTATTAAAGAGTACCTTTCTGATGTAACAGCGCAAAATGTAGAAAGCGTAAGCGAGATTGCGAAGAACAGTATAAGTAAGGAAGAACTGTTTTTAACAAATGGATTTAAGCTTGTTTTCTCACAGAAATTTACAAAATTGATTGTAGATTGGTTTACAAATAAGTTTATGGTAATCTATCGTGCCGATTCTATGCAGTTAATTAAAAGATTTGCTGATCCTAAGAAAAAGGCAGTTTATGTGGAAAAGACAACTGATAAAGCGGCAAAACTATTTGGAATTAACTCAAATGCAGTAGGGTATGTTATAAGTGAGGATGAGCCGGACGCAAAACTGTATTCTGTTTTTCGGGATATGAAGAATAAAAAGAATGCGGCTATTGCAGCGGAGATTTTTGAATCTTATGGGACAATCCGATTTATCAATATGTTTCCGCTAGTTATAAAAGCAATTCAGACCGGAGGAACGCTGGTAGTTGATGAATTTGATGCGTCTATTCACCCAATGGCATTGATGAGTATTATCAATGTTTTTCATAATGATGATATTAATATTCACCATGCACAGTTGATTTTTAATACACATAATCCCATTTTTTTAAACTCCAATCTCTTCAGGAGAGATGAGATTAAATTCGTCGAACGTGATGATGACAGCCACCAGAGTATCTTGTATGCGTTGTCTGATTTTGGAACAACGGGTGACAAGGGTGTCCGTAAACATGAAGATTATATGGGCAAATACTTTATAAGCCAGTATGGTGCGATTAAGGATATTGATTTTACACCAATCTTTGAGGAGATTTTGGATCGAGAAGGTGAGGTGTAGCGATGGCAAAGAGAAAGCCGACCAATAAATACTATTTTAGTGTCGAGGGAGAAACAGAGCAATGGTATTTGAAATGGTTGCAAGACCTTATTAACAATACGGAAGAATCTGTTTGTAAAGTTTCGATTGATTGTCCGGTGAAAAAGAATCCACTAAAACACGCAAAATCTTTGACAGTCACAAGAGAGATTAAGGTATATCATTTCTTTGATTATGAAAGCGATGAGCCTAATCATGTTCAAGGATTCCAAGATGCTATGGACAATATGAAGAAAGCAGAGCAAATAGGCAAGCAGATAAAGTATAAATCAGGATATAGTAATTTTACTTTCGATTTATGGATTATATTGCACATGGCAAATTGTAATGCTTCATTCACTCATAGAAAGCAGTACATTACACCAATTAATAAAGCCTTTGGTGAGAAATTTGAGAACATGGATGAATATAAACATGAGGATAATTTTAAACGATGTTTGAGTAAAATGAATCTTTCTAATGTAATTGACGCTATTGAACGTGCAAGAAAAATCATGCAGAAAAACAATGAGAATGGATATAGATTGCTTGAATATAGGGGATACAAATATTATAAAGAAAATCCATCTCTTTCTGCGTGGGAGGCAATAGAAAAGATTTTGAGTGACTGCAAATTATTGTGAAAATAGATATTGTATAATACGTTTGTTTGGCAATACAGAATTCTTAATATTCGTTAAACAACCTTGACAAATTAACGTCCGAAAGATATGATAGTTTGTAGTTAATATAAAGTTAACATTTTATTAATATCTTATCGGCCGTAACAGACGTCCGGTAACCATATACAAAGGTGTTGAGGAAGAGGAGTACATGATCGCTTCTGGCAGAGAGAACCATCCGTTGGCTGTAAGGTGGTTTCAGGTGAGGATCGTGGAAGGTAGCTTCTGAACCGGATATCTGAACAAGAGCACATTCAGTAGGATATCCCGGAGTTGTCCGCGTTACAGGACTTTAGAGATGTCCGTATACTGTTTTGTCAGTGACAGACTGCAGGCAGAAGCAGCAGGTCCGAAGAACAAAAAGGACATAAAATTAAGGTGGTACCGCGTATATAACGCCCTTTACTTATAGTAAAGGGCTTTTTAAATTCAAAAAACTGTGAAAAATCCGTGAAAAAGCGGGTTGCTATTCACGGGCAGTGCATCATGCTGCATGGCATTCGAGCCACTAAAGTGATGGGGCGGACACCTGATCAGAGAAAGCTGTACATAAGACTTTTGGCTGGTACAGAGATAAGAGTACGATATTTATGAGGGAGAACAAGGAGGAAACTATGAGCAAGGAATTGGCAAAGACTTATAATCCGAAAGAAATTGAAGACAAGACTTATGAGAAATGGTGCGAAAACAAGTATTTTCATGCGGAAATTGACAGGAGCAGAAAGCCGTTTACTACGGTGATGCCGCCTCCGAATATTACGGGGAAACTCCACATGGGACACGCACTGGATAATACGCTGCAGGATATCCTGATCCGCTATAAAAGGATGGAGGGCTACAATGCCTTGTGGATTCCGGGAACAGACCATGCTGCGATCTCTACGGAAGTCAAGGTAACGAATCAGCTGAAAGAAGAGGGAATCGACAAGAAAGAGCTGGGAAGAGAAGGCTTTCTTGAGAGAACCTGGCAGTGGAAGGAAGAATATGCCGGAACGATTGAAAACCAGCTGAAAAAGCTGGGGATTTCCTGTGACTGGGACAGAGAACGTTTCACCATGGATGAAGGTTGTTCCAAGGCTGTTGAAGACGTCTTTATCAAACTGTATGAAAAGGGATATATTTATAAAGGCTCCAGAATCATCAACTGGTGTCCGGTATGTAAGACTTCTCTGTCCGATGCGGAAGTAGAGCATGAGGAGCAGGACGGTTTCTTCTGGCATATCAAGTATCCCATCGCAGGAACGGATAGATTCCTGGAGATTGCGACGACACGTCCCGAGACTATGCTTGGTGATACTGCAATTGCGGTACATCCGGATGATGAGCGGTACAGCGATATTGTGGGAAAGACGGCAGTGCTTCCGCTTGTAAACCGGGAGATACCGATTGTGGCCGACTACTACGTTGACAAGGAATTTGGTACCGGTGCGGTAAAGATTACACCGGCTCATGACCCGAATGACTTTGAGGTAGGAAAGCGTCATAATCTGGAAGAAATCAATATCATGAATGATGACGCCACGATCAATGAAAAAGGCGGAAAGTACGCGGGGATGGAGCGCTATGAGGCGAGAAAGGCTATCGTTGCGGATCTGGAAGCACAGGGATATCTTGTGAAGATTGAGCCTCATTCTCATAATGTCGGAACCCATGACAGATGCAGCACAACGGTGGAACCGCTGATCAAACAGCAGTGGTTCGTCAAGATGGAAGAACTGGCAAAACCGGCGATCAATGCCTTGAAGACAGGCGAGCTGAAGTTTGTGCCGGAACGTTTTGATAAGATCTACCTGCATTGGCTTGAGAACATCAAAGACTGGTGTATCTCCAGACAGATCTGGTGGGGCCATAGAATTCCGGCTTATTACTGTGATCAATGCGGAGAGTTCGTTGTCGCAAAAGAAGTTCCGCAGACCTGTCCGCACTGCGGCTGCAGCCATTTTACACAGGATGAAGATACCCTGGATACATGGTTCAGTTCAGCGCTGTGGCCGTTCTCCACACTGGGATGGCCGGAGAAGACAGAAGATCTGGACTACTTTTATCCGACAGACGTACTGGTAACAGGATACGACATCATTTTCTTCTGGGTAATACGTATGGTATTTTCCGGATTCGAGCATACAGGCAGGTCCCCCTTCCATACAGTGCTGATCCATGGTCTTGTGAGAGATTCTCAGGGGCGCAAGATGAGCAAATCACTGGGCAATGGGATTGACCCGCTGGAGATCATCGACCAGTACGGTGCGGATGCACTCCGCCTGACGCTGGTAACCGGTAATGCGCCTGGGAATGACATGAGATTTTATAATGAAAGAGTGGAGGCAAGCAGAAACTTTGCCAATAAGGTATGGAACGCTTCCCGCTTTATTCTGATGAACATTGAAAATGAAACGCTGACACAGCCGGGGACTGCGGAATTGGCAGAGGAGGACAAATGGATCTTGTCCAAAGTCAACACCCTGGCAAAAGATGTGACAGAAAATATGGATAAATTCGAGCTTGGAATCGCCGTACAGAAAGTTTATGATTTTATATGGGATGAATTCTGTGACTGGTATATCGAAATGGCAAAATTCCGTATTTACCATAAGGAGGAGAATCCGCAGGCTGCCAATTGTGCACTGTGGACGTTAAAGACCGTTCTCGGGCAGGCGCTTAAGATGCTTCATCCGTTTATGCCGTTCGTAACAGAGGAGATCTATAAGGCGCTCGTGCCGGAAGAGGAATCTCTGATGATGTCTGACTGGCCTGTTTATAAGGAAGAGTGGAGTTTTGACGCATCCGAGATTGTTCTGGACCATATGAAAGAGGTAATCCGGGGAATCCGCAATATCCGTGCGGAGATGAACGTGGAGAACAGCCGCAAAACAAAGGTATTTATTGTAAGCGGGGAAAAAGCGCTGTGCGACGGCTTTACCGCATTGTCTGATTCGGTTAAGCCTCTGATGAATGCCGCAGAGCTCTATATCAGCGCAGAAAAGCAGGGCGTTGGCGAAGATGCAGTATCCATTGTAGTACCCGGCGCATCCGTCTATCTTCCGTTAGAAGATCTGGTTGATTTTGAACAGGAAATGGAGCGACTGAAGAAGGAAGAGCAGAAACTGACAAAAGAAATCGCGAGAGCCAAAGGGATGCTGTCAAACGAAAAGTTTATCAGTAAAGCGCCGGAGGCAAAGGTTCAGGAAGAGCGTGAAAAGCTGGAGAAATACACGCAGATGTTAAAACAGGTACAGGAGAGAATGGAAGGCTTGAAGAAATAGTAAGAGAGGTCATAAATGAAACACATTCAAATCAGGAAACCTGATATAAAAGGCTTTTTTCATAAAATAAAAAACTTAAAAAAGGAAGATGTCAAAGCGCACTGGAAAGAGAGAAGGGAGCGGCGGCAGCAGATTCTGGAACAGCGCCGCAACAGTAAGTTTGCGAAGAAGATGCAGCCGGTATACAGGTTTATGGACAGGATCTCACTGATTCTGCATTTCCTGCTGGCATGTGTGCTGAACCTGCTGATTGAGGTGATCTCCCGTCATTCTCTGTTTGAGGCATGGGACTACATGGTGGGATCGCCAAAAGTATTTTTGTTCAATGCATTCCTGATATTTGCCACATTTTCCGTTGTCTATCTTGTCAGGCGGAGACTGTTTGCCAGAATACTGCTCAGTGTATTCTGGCTGTTTCTGGGAACTTGCAATGGGTATCTGCTTCTGAAAAGGGTAACGCCTTTTAATGCCCAGGACCTGAAGGTACTTTCGGACGCGCTGGCCCTGACAGGCAATTACTTTAACACATTTGAACTGATCCTGCTGATCGTGGGTATCGCCGCAGTGATTCTCTGGGTGATCTCCATGTGGCGAAGGGGCGGACAGTACGCGGGGAAAATGCATCGCATTCTTGCGCTGGCAGGAGTTGTATTCTGGCTTGGGGCCTATGTTTTTCTGACGGATGTGGCGATTGACAAGCGGGTTGTCTCCAACTATTTTGGAAACATTGCATTTGCCTATGAGGACTATGGTTTCCCGTACTGCTTTACTGCAAGTATATTCAATACCGGTATCTCAGAGCCTGCAGGCTACAGTGAAGAGACGATGGCTAAGATAAGCAACAACGGCAGTATTACAGAAAGTACAAACGGGAGGACTGAAGAAACGCTTCCGAATATTATTTTTGTGCAGCTGGAATCCTACTTTGACCCTACAGAGGTAGAGTGGCTCCAATTTTCGGAAGATCCGATCCCGAATCTGAGAAAGATGTATCAGGAGCATTCGACGGGTTACTTTAAGGTCCCTTCCGTTGGCGCCGGAACGGCGAATACAGAGTTTGAGGTGCTGACGGGGATGAGTATGCGTTTCTTCGGCCCGGGGGAATATCCCTATAAAACATACGCAAAGACCAAAGTACTGGAAAGTGCAGCCACCGCACTGGGTAAGTTTGGATATGGTGCAGAGGCGCTTCACAATAACGGCGGTAACTTCTACAGCCGCGCCCAGGTGTTCAACCACATGGGGTTTGACCATTATACGAGCAAAGAGTTTATGAACATTCTCCAGACTACGCCCAAGGGATGGGCTACGGACGATATCCTGATCCCGAATATCATGGATTCCATGGATACAACAGAACAGCAGGACTTTGTGTTTACCATCAGTGTGCAGGGCCATGGGGATTATCCGACGGAGAAGATGATTGAGAACCCGGAGATTGTGGTGAGCGGGGTGGAAGACGAGGGAAAACGCAATTCCTGGGAATATTATGTGAACGAAGTGTATGAAATGGATAAGTTTGCCGGTGATCTTGTGAAGGCGGTGGAACAGCGGAACGAGCCGTCAGTCATTGTATTTTATGGAGACCACCTGCCTACGATGGGACTGGAAGCAAAGGATCTCAAGAGCAGATACCTGTATAATACGAATTATGTAATCTGGGATAATATCGGGCTTGAGAAAGAGGATAGAAATATCCCGGCGTACCAGATCATGGCGGATGTATTTGAGCGTCTGGATATCCATTCCGGCACGATATTCAATTACCATCAGCAGAGGCGGCAGACCAAGAATTATCTGGCGGACCTGGAACTTCTGCAGTACGACATTTTATATGGAAAGCAGTATGTCTACAAAGACAGCGGACAGCCGATTACAGAAGGCCATATGGTGATGGGAGTGAATGACGCCGCGGTAACCGAACTGGTTTCCCAGTTGGACGGAACTTATAGTATCTACGGAGAAAACTTTACGAAACAGAGTAAAGTCTATATAAATGGTGAAAAACAGAGCAGTACGTTCCTGAATAATACCAGAATCGATTTAAAAGAAGCGTCCCTTGAGGACGGGGATATTCTGCAGGTGTGCCAGGTAGGTTCCAGCAATACCATATTCCGCTCATCCAGGGAATATAAGTATGAAGGCGGAAAGCTGACGGAGCTGCCGCTGACCATCGGCGGTGTGGAACCGGGCCGCGAAGCATTTGCAGAGCAGGAAACAGGTGAAGAGAAGTGACGTACACAGAGGCCGCAGAGTATATTTTAAATATTCCGAAGTTTACGGCAAAAAATAAGACGGGGCATACGATCCGGTTTCTTCAGTTTCTGGGAAATCCACAGGAAGGCCGCAGGGTGATCCACGTGGCAGGTACGAACGGAAAAGGGTCGGTGTGTGCATATTTGAACGCCATGCTGCTTGCCCAGGGAAAGACGGCAGGAATGTTTGTCTCACCCCACCTGGTAAAGATGAATGAGCGAATTGTGATCAACGGCTGCCAGATTGCAGACGAAGATTTTCTGGATGTTTTCGGGTATGTAATGGAAAAAGTGGAGGAGATGGAGGCGGAAAATCTGCCCCATCCGACCTTTTTTGAATTCCTTTTCGGGATGGCAATGACAGCTTTCGCCAAAGCCGGCGTGGAGTACGTTGTGCTTGAAACCGGTCTGGGGGGGCGTTTGGACGCCACGAATGCCATCGGGAAACCGTTGGTATCCGTGATTACTTCTATCGGACTGGACCATACGGCGATTCTTGGGGATACGCTGGAACAAATTGCATTTGAAAAAGCGGGGATTATCAAAAAGGGCGTGCCGGTGTTCTATGCAGACACCCAGGAGGCCAGCAGCCGCGTAATCGAGAAGAGAGCCGCAGAACTTGGGGCGCCCTGTAAAAAAATAGGGAAAGACGCGTACGAAATTCTGGGAATCCGGGACAAACATATTGCATTTTCCTGCGTAAATGCGTATTATGGAGATACTACATGGACTCTTGATAACATTGGGCTTTATCAGCCGGGCAATGCCATTCTGGCCCTGGAGGCTATGAGGCAGATCTTCGGAAACGAAGGGAAGATATGCCGGTGGCGGGAGGCCCTTGCCGGTGTAAGATGGGAAGGCCGCATGGAAGAGATACTTCCGGATGTCTATGTAGACGGTGCACATAATGTCAGTGCAGTTGAGAGCTTTGTACAGAGCGTTCAGGATAAGGAAAAAGGGAATATTATTCTGTTCTCTGCGGTACGGGATAAAGATTATGAAGAGATGATTGCCTGTCTGTGCAGAAATCTGAATACGGATTTCTACATGATTACCTTGATTGATGACGGGCGTGCTGCACGTATAGAAGAGCTGCAGCGTATTTTTGAAAAATATACGGAGAAACCTGTTTTCGCGCGGGAGTCCTTAGAAGAAGCGCTCCGTTACGTGATGGGTCATCAGCAGGACAGGACGATATACTGTCTGGGGTCTCTTTATCTGACTGGAATGATAAAAGCGCTCATTCCGGCCAGAAGGGAGAACGCTGTGAGAAAGCAGGGTGACAAGAATACCTGAGAAAAGGAGGCCGTGTAATGCTGGATTTTGAAGAAGAACTGAAGAAGTTTAAACCTAGCCTGGAAGTAGAAGACATTGAAGATGCAGTATATCAGGAAGATTTGTCAGATATGACGGACCTTCTGAGAGAAGTAATGGATCAGACGAAATAAGAAAGATAACGGTGAGCATAGATGGACTATACGAAGAAAATCTTATACCAGTCCAATTACTGGTATAATGATGGCCTGAGGAAAGCGCAGATACGTGACATGTCCGGTGCGGTTACCTCACTTCGGCGGAGTTTACAATATAATAGAGAAAATATTGCCGCCAGAAATCTTTTAGGCCTTGTATACTATGGCCGCGGAGAAGTGGCGGAAGGCCTGGTCGAGTGGATTATCAGTAAGAATCTGAAACCCAGGGATAATGTGGCTGATTATTTTATCAGTGAAGTACAGCAATCGGCCAGTGAGCTGGAAATAATCAACCAGGCCGTGAAGCGCTACAATCAGTGTCTTGTGTATTGCAGCCAGAATGGTGAGGATCTGGCAATCATCCAGCTGAAGAAGGTGGTTGCGTCTCATCCGACATTTTTGAAGGCCTATCAGCTTCTGGCGCTCTTATACCTGCGTACCGAGCAGTATGCCAAGGCGAGGCAGATTCTTCGCATTGCCAGAAAGCTGGATACGACGAATGACAGGACTTTGCGTTATATGCATGAGATGGCTAATTTGCGCGGTAAAAAAGTAAAAGATGGAAAAAAAGGCAAAGAGGAAACGGTAGAATACAGCCTGGGGAATGAGACGATCATCCAGCCAAAGCATGCCGGACTCAAGGTGCTGGCCAGTAAGTTTACGGTGATGAATATTGTCGTAGGGGCGGTGATCGGGGCAGCCATTGTTTGGTTTCTGATCGTGCCGGCAGTGAATGAGGCGAAAGCTGACAGCGTCAATAAGCAGATTATAGAGTACAGCGAGCGTATCAATGCAATGGAAGCACAGATCAGCGCCCAGACAAGGACGCTGAACCAATACCGGGAAAACGACGAGAATTCCGAGCAGGCTGCGCAGAATGCGGCCAGCACGGCTGAGAGTTATGAAAATCTGATGACAGTGTCCAACCAATTCTACTCCAACAGTTATACAGACGACGCCATGGCGGAGACACTGCTGAATGTAAATAAGGATGCACTGGGAGAAGGCGGTCAGGCGATGTATGATGAACTGGCCCAAAGCATTTTCCCGTCTGCCTGCCAGTCTTTGTATTCCGGAGGGACAGCATCCCTCGAAGTGGCTAACTATGATACGGCGATTGATTCCCTCAGCAAGGTAGTGCGTATGGACGAGGGATATGACAGCGGAGGAGCACTTCTGAATCTGGGAGTTGCCTATATGCGCAACGGCGACAACGATAATGCGGTGAAGTATCTGAAACGCGTGACCGAGCTGTACCCGGATACGGAACGCGCCCAGGAGGCTCAGAACAGCCTGGACAGTATTTCCCAGGGGGGAGATACACAGTCTGACGGCGGGCAGGATGCCGATCAGCAGAGTACGGATCAGCAGGATGGCAATGCGGATCAGACCGGCAGTGCAGACAACGAAGGACAGAATACAGAAGGACAATAGAGGCAGAAGAAGAGATACATAAGAGGACTGCAGCGCGGTGATACGCGGCTCAGACGGTTCTGATACACGAAAGATAAGGATATGTAGAAAGCTGCATATCCTTTTTCTGATGGGAAAAACGTTGCTGCTAAGACCTTTGGGGCGTGCGCAGTAACGAAAAAACGGCAGCGGGAAAGAAAAGAAGCGCAGGATACATGAAAGAGAGAACAGGACTGCGGGGAGCGCATAAAAAAGTCCGGAAGAATATGAATAGCATAGAGGAGGAGTACTATGAAGTATCAGGTGCAGGAGAACTGCCTGACAATTTACCTGCCCAGCGAGGTGGATCATCACAATGCGGAGGAAATGCGGAAAAATGCAGATGCATTGATTGAGAGGAACCATATTAAGTTTGTTATTTTCGACTTTGAGATGACGGATTTTATGGACAGTTCGGGAATTGGAGTTATAATGGGAAGGTATAAGATCATCCGCCTGGTGGGAGGCGAAGTCTGGGCGGTACACGCCAATGCGAGAATAAAAAAGATCCTGACGATGTCGGGAATGACAAAAATAATGCAGATATATGAGGAGGACGAGGCATGAAAAACACAAATGAAATGGAGATAATTTTTGACAGCCATTCATCGAACGAGGGATTTGCGAGAGTGGCAGTGGCATCATTTCTGACGCAGCTGAACCCGACAGTAGAAGAAGTCTCGGATGTGAAGACAGCCATATCTGAGGCGGTAACCAATGCCATAATCCATGGATATGAGAACGAGATACATAAAGTTTCCATCCGCTGCAGGATTGAAGGGCAGCAGATGACCGTGGAAGTAAGAGATCATGGAGTCGGGATTGAAAATATAGAACAGGCCATGACTCCTCTGTATACCAGCAAACCAGAGCTGGAACGTTCCGGGATGGGATTTGCTTTCATGGAAGCCTTTATGGATCATGTAGAAGTGGAATCCGAGCCAGGTGAAGGAACTACGGTTCGGATGAAGAAAACCATCGGAAAAGGAAGGGAGCTATGGACCACACAATCGCTTTAATCAAAAAATCACACGATGGAGATAAAGAAGCGAGAGAACGATTAGTAGAAGAAAATGTGGGGCTGGTATGGTGTGTAGTAAAGCGCTTCTATGGACGGGGGACGGATGCAGAGGATCTGTTCCAGATCGGCAGCATCGGGCTATTAAAAGCCATCGACAAGTTCGACCTGTCCTATGAAGTAAAATTCTCTACCTATGCAGTCCCAATGATATCCGGAGAAATCAAGCGTTTCCTGCGGGATGACGGTATGATAAAGGTAAGCCGTTCCTTAAAAGAGCTGTCTTACAAGATCTTTCAGGCCAGGGAAGCACTGACCGCAAGCCTGGGCCGCGAGCCGACACTCGAGGAGCTGGCCGTTACAATGGATGTAGACAAAGAAGAAATAGTACAGGCCATGGAAGCCGGCGGAGAAGTAGAGTCACTGTATAAACCGATCCACCAGAAGGAGGGAAACGAGATCCGTCTTGTGGACAAGTTGGAAGAAAAAGAAAGAAAGGAGGAAAAAATTCTGGACCATATGCTCCTGGCACAACTGCTGGAGACTTTGGATAAAGAAGAAAGACAGCTTATATATCTGCGGTACTTTGCGGATGAAACACAGTCCCAGGTGGGGAAAAAACTTGGGATCTCCCAAGTACAGGTCTCACGTATGGAGAAGCGGATTATTGAGAATCTGCGGCGGCTGGGGAGTTAGATGGGGAGGGGACGCCGGCCCAGATGCACCCAGCGTCGTAAAAGGTGAGGCGGCTTCCGGCGGACTGTGTATGCCATTTCCGGGGCCTCAAAGTGCGCGGGTTAGAATCCGTTAGAGAAAAAACAGGAAATATTGAGGGCAGAATTTGTTTTACAAAAACAAATTCTGTTGCCGCCGGCGGCGCGAATGCATCGGCATTCGGGCCAACTGCGGCAAGCACCCTCAATATTTCCTGTTTTTTCTCTTACGGATTCTCCGCAAACGGCCGGTTCCGGAAATGGCATACACAGTCCGCCGGAAGCCGCCTCACCTTTTACGACGCGAACGTATACTTTCGCATTTTTTTCAAATACTATCACTACTATATTTTTGGAAAGGTTAGGTGGCCTCTATGGAAAATGGAAGAAGGAAAATTCGTATCTGCCTCTTCGGCATTGTGCTTGCGGCGGTGGTTGTGGGTATTTTTTATTATTATTTTAATGGAAGCGGGCAGCCCTCTGCCAGTGAGGGAACTCTGATTCAGGGACCGAAGGTGGAATACTATGGCTGTTAATCATGATACAGTGTATCTCAAGGGTGACAGGAACGTTGAGGTACAGAAAAAAGATGTCACCTTAGGTGATATTGTTGCTATGGAGTGCAGCAATAAGGAGATGATTCCAAAACTGAAAACCCTGAAGATCCTGAAGATACCGGATAAGAAAAAACAGCGTATGGTAATCTCTATCTTAAAAATTATTGCCTGTATCCATGAGAAATATCCCGGACTTGAAGTACAAAATCTGGGAGAACAGGATATAATTATCACTTATGAAGAGCAGAAGACGCCCGGTATGGTATGGCATGTAATAAAAACGGTCATTGTAGTGCTGATTACTTTCTGCGGCGCTGCTTTTTCGATTATGGCTTTTAATAATGACGTTTCTACGTCAAGATTATTTTCACAGATTTACGAGTATGTGACAGGCGACGTTTCCGATGGATTCACAATACTTGAGGTGTCCTATTCTGTAGGAATTACGGTAGGTATCCTTGTATTTTTCAATCACTTCGGAAAGAAGCGCTTTACAGTGGATCCGACGCCTATGGAGGTGCAGATGCGCCTTTACGAAAATGATATCCAGACAACTCTGGTCGAGGATGCATCAAGAAGGGAGCAGGAGCTGGATGTGGGTAAATCAAATCATATTAGCAGTCATCGGACTTAGCGGCGGGCTTGTCGTCGCAGGCGGGCTGTTTTCTTTTATTATAGAGCTGGGAGTGGTAGCAGATTTTGCAGACCGGACACATACCGGCGACAGAATTCTGCTTTATGAAGACTGTGTCGCCCTGGGGGGTATTGCAGGTAATCTTTTTTCCGTATTTGAGATCCATATCTCTCACGGAAACTGGCTGATCCCGGTATTTGGGATTCTGGCCGGTATCTTTGTGGGCTGCTGGTCAATGGCTTTGGCTGAGATATTGAATGTATTCCCGATTTTTGTACGCAGGCTGAAAATTGTACGGTATATATCTGCGTTTATCATCAGCATGGCGCTTGGAAAAGGGATCGGGTCTTTTGTGTTCTTTTTGCAGCGGTGGTAGCAGGAAGGTAAAATGAAGAGTCAGCCGTAAGCCTAAAAGTTTGTTAAGAAGTTTTCAAAGAACGAGTCAGAAAACTTGACTTATTTCTTATGCCGGTGTAAAATTTAGAAGTAGTATAAGGCTATCCAATCAAGGAATATGTTTCTTAATTAGGGTAGCCAGTTTTTATTTAGGAGGAGAAGGTATGAAAAAGAAAATCTTGAGCGCACTGCTGTGCGCAACGTTGGTTATCGGCCTGGTTGCAGGCTGCGGTGCCAAACCGGCTGCAGAGGCAGACACTTCAGATTCAGACGACAAGAAGACAGAGAGCACATCAGGCATTGCAAAGGAAGATCTGAAAGTCGGCTTTGTACATGTTTCTGATGCCAGTGATATGGGGTATACATACAACCATGATCTGGGAACCAAGGAGATGCAGGAAGCATTGGGATTAAGCGATGATCAGATTATCAATAAGTTCAATGTTCCTGAGGGTGCTGAATGTGATACCGCGCTGAGAGAATTGGTTGACGCCGGCTGCAACATTATTTTCGCAACAAGTTTTGGATTTGAAGACTACGTAAAAGAAGTAGCAGCGGAGTACCCGGATATCCAGTTCTGCCACGCTACAGGATTCCAGGCAAAAGACTCCGGATTGAGCAACATGCATAATTATTTTGCATCTATTTTTGAAGCCCGTTACCTGGCAGGTATCGCAGCAGGTATGAAGACAGAGTCTAATAAGCTGGGTTATGTAGCTGCGTTCCCGTTTGCTGAGGTTATCAGTGGATATACAGCATTCTACCTGGGGGCTAAGAGTGTGAATCCGGATGTGACCATGGATATCATGTATACGAATTCATGGAACGACCCAACGGTTGAATCACAGGTTGCAAAAGCTTTGATCGAGAGAGGCTGCGATGTGGTTTCCCAGCATTCAGACTCTACGGCACCGGCAACGACGGCTGAGGAGTACGGCGCTTTCCAGGTTGGATATAACAATGATATGATTGAAGCAGCACCGAAGGCTTCCCTGATTTCCGCACGTATTGACTGGGGTATCTATGTAACGGATGCAGTACAGGCAATGATTGACGGCAAGGAGATCCCGGTTGACTGGTGTAAAGGTCTGAAAGATGGCGCAGTTTATCTGTCACCACTGAATACTGACATTGCAGCAGAGGGAACTCAGGAAGCAATCGACAAGGCGACTAAGGCACTTGAGGCAGGCGAGATCCACGTATTCGATGGTCCTCTGAAAGGGACAAGCCCGGATGGCGAAACAATAGAAGTTGCTGAAGGCGATTACTATCACGAGCAGGAAGAAGCTTCCGCACCATCCTGGTGTTACATCATCGAAGGATGCAATGTGGTTGAATAATCGAGTTGCCGGGAGCACCCGATTGGTGTGAAAAGCAGCATTATCGATTCATCCAGGGATAAGTTCATTGACAGAGCCGTTGTATGACGGCTCTGTTTTTGGAGAGAGGCCTTTTCGGGCATTCCGTAATGCATGTCATTGCAGGGACGTGTATTGCGGTGTACCCGAACGGGGGACAGAAAAGGAAGAGAAGAAAGACAGGAAGAGTAAAAGGAGGGTGAAGACTTGGGCGAGACTACAGAGTATGCTGTGAAAATGCATCACGTCACCAAAACATTTGGAAAGGTCGTTGCCAACAAGGATGTTGACCTGGAGCTGAAGAACGGAGAGATACTGGCGCTCCTTGGTGAAAATGGGAGCGGTAAAACGACGCTGATGAATATGCTTTCAGGGATTTATTTCCCGGATCATGGGGAAATCAGTATCCACGGCACACAGGTGACAATCCGTTCGCCGAGGGATGCGTTTGGACTGGGAATCGGAATGATCCACCAGCATTTTAAACTGGTAGATGTTCTGACGGCGGCGGAAAACATCGTGCTGGGACTTGACGGGAAGGCGGTGCTGAACCGGAAAGAAGTAAATAAAAAGGTGGCGGAGATTGCATCCAGATATGGGTTTGAGATCGATCCTGCCAAGAAGATTTATAACATGGCCGTCTCAGAGAAACAGACGGTTGAAATTCTGAAGGTTTTGTACAGAGGGGCAGATATCCTGATTCTGGATGAGCCTACGGCAGTACTGACGCCGCAGGAGACGGAGAAGCTTTTCGCGGTGCTGCGTAACATGAAAAAGGATGGCAAATCCATCATCATTATTACGCATAAGCTGCATGAGGTGCTGGCGATATCCGACCGTGTGGCGATACTTCGCAAGGGGGAATACATAGGTGCTGTTGAGACAGCAAAGACAAACCAGGCGGAGCTGACGGAGATGATGGTAGGGCGTCCGGTCAGTCTGGAGATCGACAGACCGAAGCAGGAGCGGGGCATTGAGCGTCTTCAGGTCATTGACCTGACCTGCCTGAATGGTGAGGGCGTCAAGGCGCTGGACAATGTCTCTTTCTCGGCGTATGGAGGTGAGATACTGGGTGTTGCCGGAATTGCTGGCAGCGGCCAAAAAGAACTCTGTGAGGCGATTGCCGGCCTGTATCCTGCCATCGGCGGCTCGGTGCTCTACGCGGGAGAACATAACGGAGAGCCGATCAAAGAGCGCATTCTGGGGCTCAAGCCCGACGAGATTGTAAAAAAGGGCATCTCTATGGCCTTCGTTCCTGAAGACAGGCTTGGTATGGGGCTGGTTGCCGGAATGGATATGACAGACAACGTAATGCTTCGAAGCTACAAAGATAAAAAAGGCCTTTTTGTAGATCGGAAAACACCAAAGGCAGTGGCTGAACAGCTCATTGAGGAGCTGGAGATTGTAACGCCCGGAGTAGAGACGCCTGTGGGAAGGCTTTCCGGGGGGAACGTCCAGAAGGTACTGCTGGGCAGAGAGATTGCCCTGAGCCCGTCCGTATTGATTGTGGCATATCCGGTGCGGGGGCTGGACATCAACTCTTCCTATCGGATCTATGACCTGCTGAACGAACAGAAGAAAAAGGGTGTGGCTGTTATATTTATCGGAGAAGATCTGGACGTGCTGATGGAACTCTCCGACCGCATTATGGTTCTCTGCGGAGGAAAGGTGAGCGGTATTGTAGATCCGCGCACAGTGACGAAGGAAGATATCGGCCTGATGATGATCCATGTGGGGGAAGAGAAAAACGGCCCGAAGAGCAGTGACGAGGAAAGTGCCGGCGGACATCCAGCCGGTGAAAATAAGGATGAGACTACAAAAGAGGAGGCAGGGGTATGAGCAGTAAGCAGACACAGGTAAAAGAACCACTGATCCGTATGGTGAAAAGAGGTTCTATTTCACAGCAGAAGGCCTGGGGAATCCGTGCGGCCGCTTTTCTTCTGTCGCTTGTGACCGGGGGGCTTTTAATCCTGGTTCTCGGACATAACCCGCTTGCTGTATATAAGGCAATGGTAATCGGATCCTGGGGTTCCAGAACTGTAATCCATGAGACCGTAAAACTTGCGGTTCCGCTTCTGATCACGGCAATCGGTATTTCCTTTGCGTTTAAAATGAAGTTCTGGAATATCGGGGCAGAGGGGCAGATCCTTGTGGGGGCAGTTGCAGCGGGTGCGTTTGGATTGTTCACCGCGCATATCTTCCCAAAGATTCCGCTTGTGATTCTGATGCTTCTGGCAGGTATGGCAGCTGGCGGCCTTTACGGTCTGCTTCCGGCAGTCTGTAAGGCAAAATGGGGAACCAATGAGACACTGTTTACCCTGATGCTGAACTATATCGCACTTGCATTTATTAAATATCTGATGAATGGCCCGTGGAAAGCGCCGGGAAGCAGTTTTCCGAAGATTGCCATGCTGGTGCAGGGCGCAAGGCTGAAAAAGGTACTGGGCGTCCACTGGGGCTGGATTCTGGCACTGGTTCTGGTTGTCCTGGCATTCATCTATTTCAATAAGACGAAGCAGGGCTATGAGATTGCTGTTGTGGGACAGAGCAATAACACGGCGAGATATGCGGGAATCAACGTCAGCAAAGTTTTTATCCGCACTATGTTTTTATCCGGTGCAATGTGCGGCCTCGTAGGAATGCTCCAGTTTGCGGGCGCAGATTACACGATAACGGAAGGAACCGCAGGCGGTGTCGGATTCACTGCGATCACGGTGGCATGGCTGGCAAAGATGAACCCCTTTGGAATGCTTGTGGTTTCCGTATTTATCGCCATGCTTGAGAGGGGATCCAATACCATTCAGACGAATTTTAAGATACCGGCTTCGGCTTCGGATCTGTTGATCGGAATCATCCTTTTCTTCATGCTTGGATGTGAGTTCTTTATTACATACCGTCTGATATTCAGAGGAAAGGAGGAACAGCATGCTTAGTACATTAAACAGTTTATTCATTGCGGCAGTACTGGCAGGTACACCGCTGCTGCTGGGGGCGCTGGGGGAAATCCTGACTGAAAAATCAGGAAACATGAACCTCGGTGTGGAAGGCATGATGTTCATGGGGGCGATTACCGGTCTGGCAGGCTCTTACTATTACGAGCAGGCCGTGGCAAAATCCGGCGGCAGTGTCAGCGGGACGGTATCTGCATTGATTGCGCTTTTGGTGTCATTTATAGCGGGAGCCTTTGGAGCGCTGATCTACGCGTTCCTCACCATTTCTCTGCGTGCGAACCAGAACGTAACCGGTCTGACGCTGACCATCTTCGGTACAGGTTTCGGCAACTTTTTTGGGGAATACATCGGACAAAAGGCCGGTGGATATGTAGCAGTAAGCGGTACCACAAAAGCAGCTTTTTCAAGGCTGCATATACCGGTGCTGTCTGATATCCCGATTATAGGCAAGCTGTTATTCGAATATAACTGGCTGGTATATTTTGCAGTGATCCTGTCCATATTTATGGCATGGTTCTTTAACAAATCCCGTGTGGGCCTGAACCTCAGAGCAATTGGGGAAGATCCGGCCACAGCCGATGCGGCGGGAATCAATATTACAAAATACAAGTATATTGCAACCGTAGTGGGCGGTGGAATTTGTGGAATCGGCGGTATGTACATGAGCATGGTTACCACATCCGGCGTCTGGGTACACGGATGTGTCAGCGGCTACGGCTGGCTCGCTGTTGCCCTTGTAATTTTTGCGACATGGAGACCTGCAAAAGGAATATTAGTTGCACTGATATTCGGGGGCCTGACAATCATGCGTATGTACGTAAATATCCCGGGACTCCCGGCACAGATCTATGACATGCTGCCATATGTGGCAACAATCGTGGTTCTGGTAGTCACAAGCATGCGCCAGAGCAAAGAGCATGCACAGCCGAAGAGCTGCGGCCTAAATTACTTCCGGGAGGAGCGGTAGTGACGGTGATCGAGGTGGGGACGCTGTGAAAAACCGCGGAGAAGCGGCTGCTGCCGGAAACGGGAACAGGGGGGCTGGAAACGGTATACGGCGGTAAGCTGGAGTAAAGCAAAAAGGAAGGAAAACTAGGGTGAGATATGTGATTTGTGATCACATATCTCATCCTAGTTTTCCTTCCTTTTTACTTAACTCCAGCTAATCGCCGTAAAGACGCTTCCAGCCCCCCTGTCCCCGTTTCCGGCAGCAGCCGCTTCTCCGCGGTTTTTCACAGCTGGGTGCATCCGGGCGGAAATGAACGGCACTTAGCGAGGCTCTGATGGGGGAGGTGGATGGAATTGAACTTACGATAAGATTGGGGAGGATAAGTATATAAAGAATCTTAACCATCATAAGCCAAATTCGCTTCTTCATTCCCTCTCCGCGCAGGCGCCCGACACTCTAAATAACCTTAAACAGCCAATAAATAATCCCCAAAGCCCAGCTCGTGAATATCCCATAAAGTATCACCGGCCCCGCGATGGTAAAGATCTTACACCCAATCCCGAAGACTTGCCCTTCTTTTTTATATTCAATAGCAGGTGATGCAACAGAGTTGGCGAATCCTGTGATAGGAACCAGGGCTCCGGCTCCGCCCCATTTTGCGATTTTAGGATAGATATTGATTCCGGTAAGTATAACGCTGAGCAGAACCAGGAGCAGGGAAGTCCAGCTGCCGCATTCGTCCTTGGATAAGCTCTGAAGTTCACAGTAATTGTAGATGAACTGCCCGACCGTGCAGATGATTCCTCCCGTAACAAAAGCTTTTGCCATATTAACATAAACATTGTGAACAGGAGTTTTTTGTTTTACATAATCCTGGTACTGCTTTTCCTGCTTCATTTTTTCTACTTTATCCATATCTGTTTCTCCTTTAAACACTAGATTGAGATTAGTATTTGGAAAATAAGATAGAATATACCAGCAAAATTGGTTCTGTTTATTTTTTATAACTATGAGCACTTAGTGGCCGATTTTTTGGACACTTATGTGTGATGCATAAAAAATAGTCGGCTAGGTTTTTTCGCGCCTTACTATTTTTTATAGTTTTTCTCTTTGCTTTGTAAATCTTTTTACGGAAACCAGATAACTTACTGCAACCATTATGATATCAAGCAAAACAGCAATAATCCAGAAGATAAATGGATGCTTACCGGTTAAAAACGGTATTATAATATCATACAAATCGGTCAGCGTGATGATCAGAAAAAGTCCGACCGGGAGAATCACCGTGAGCAGATAAATGATGGAGGCTGCGTTCAGACCAGTGATGAAGCTGGATAATAGATTGACACTGGTGATAAATACGGCGCTCAGCCAGCCGCCTAAAAATAAAAGAGCGTATGTCTTCCATGAGATGCTGTCTGTGATAGCGTGATGCAGGATACAGAACAGGAGCATCTCGGCCAGATACAGGAGATGGCAGGAAAATGCGGCCTGAAACCGCGCTGTAACGATATCCCTCTGTGTATAAGGCATAAGCCTTGCAGACATCATTCCCTTGTAATTGGTATCCAGATCCTTCATCGTTGCCGGTAACCCTGACATGCTGATGGGCGAGGCAATCACCAGGAAAGTAATGGCGCCGTAAATATTTCTCAGCACGAGCAGGAAAAATAAAAAGTATACGGCTTCCATAATATAGGTTACTTTTGTATTCTTTCTATAAAACGTAAGCAGATCTCTGTAAACTAATCCTGACATGTGATAACCCCCTTAATATAGAAAAGCATAATGTCTTCAATGGTTGCGCGTTCGATGACCAGATCCGAAAAATGGGATAGCAGCTCCTGTTTGCTGCGGACCAGGACCTGTACGGAGTAATCGCCCTTTATATAAGCCTGATAATCATCCGGCGAAAGCGCTTCGAAAAAGCTGCTGCTGCAGTTCAACACCCCGTATTGGTTATCAATTTCCTCTTTTGACTTCATGAACCGAATCCTGCCTTCATGCATGAAGATGATATAATCAGCTATTTTATCCAGGTCACTCGTGATATGGGATGAGATCAGGACAGAATGATTTTCATCCAGAACAAAATCCTGAAGAAGATCCAGGATTTCGTCTCTCATCACCGGATCCAGCCCGGATGTTGCCTCATCAAGAATCAAAAACTCGGGATTGTGGGATAAAGCAATTGCGAAGTTCAGCTTTACGTTCATACCCTTTGATAATTCCTTTATTTTTTTGTCTGCGGGAAGGTGGAATCTGTCCAGGTATTCTTTAAAAAGATTGCTGTCCCAGTTTGTATAAGAACGCTTCATAATGGCGTCAATATCGCGGCAGTAAAGGTGCGGAACCTGGTGCAGTTCATCCAGGACGGCTCCGACCTTCTGTTTAATCTCACGCTCCTGTTTTCTAAAATCCATATCCAATACACGTATATCACCGCTTTCAATGGAGATCATATTCAAGATGGCGGAAATTGTAGTTGATTTGCCGGCGCCGTTCTCCCCGATCAGGCCGACGATCATCCCCTTGGGAACCGTAAAAGACACATCATCCAGTTTGAAATCCTTATATGTTTTCGTTAGATGGCTTACGCTTAATATATGATCCGTAAAATATTCCATAAATCAGTCCTCCTTGTAAAATAATTCAAGAATATGAATGAGCTGTGACAGCGGGATACCGTTGCACCTTGCTATCCCGGCAGCTTCTTTGAGCTTTTCTTCCGCAATCCGCAGCTGTTCTTCTCTAATAAAATCTTTGTTCCGGGCAGAGACGAAGGTTCCTTTCCCGGGAATTGTTTCTATAAATCCATCCCTCTGAAGATCTTCGTAAGCATGCTGAGCGGTGATAACGCTGATGTGCAGGCTCTTAGCAAGCATACGCATAGAAGGAAGGGCATCCCCGGCCTTGAGCTGTCCGCTCATAATCATCCCTTTAATCTGGGATGTAATCTGCTCATAGATAGGCTTCCCCCCGCTGCTGCTGAGAATAATATCCAAATGTAATCCCTCCTTCCCGTAGAACATCGTATAATCATTAACAACTATTTTTTTTAGAAACATTGCGCAGCCAAACATGTACTCAACTGTACTTACTGTATAAGTACAATATATACAAAAAGTATAATTTTGTCAATAATTTATTTTAAAAACTACCCACAGCTAAAAAAGCCCCCATCCCTATCCCATCCGCAGTTCCGGTCAGCACCGCCAAAATCCGAGTGCATCCCTTCCGACCGGATGCACCAGCTTACCGTGAGCCGGGAGATGCTGCGGGAAGTGCCTGTCCTGTTGGAAATGCATATGAGCAAGCTTAGCAGCAGTTAGAGGAAATCCGCAGAATCAGCCGGAAAAAAGCTGCTCCCGAAGCAGCTTTTTAAAACACCTGAGGCGCTTAATCATCAGATTAAGCGGTGAATGTGTTTGGTTCCGGCTGATTCTGCGGATTTCCTCTTACTGCTGCTTAGCACAGCGGGCTGTATTTCCAACAGGACAGGCACTTCCCGCAGCATCTCCCGGCTCACGGTAAGCGTCCCCCATGAATAATTTGCAACAACCCTGGTATACTAATCATAAAAATCCAAGCAAATTATAAATGGAAACGAGGGAAAGAGATGAATCAGGTAAAAGGCAGCCAGAGCATCGGCTTTGGAGAATCTCCTTATCTTATCAGCAGCGGCTCCGTAGTCGGAAGTAAGGAAGCGGAAGGGCCGCTTGCAAAATTATTTGATATGACAAACCAGGATGATCTTTTCGGGGCAAAGACCTGGGAAGAGGCAGAGAGCAATATGCAGAAAGAGGCGTGCGTACTGGCATTGGGTAAAGCACATGTACCGCCGGAAAATGTGCGGTATCTGTTTGGAGGCGACCTTCTGCGTCAGGGGATTGCAACTTCTATGGGGGTTGAGGCGCTGCAGATTCCTATGTTCGGACTGTACGGAGCATGCTCCACTTCAGGAGAAGCGCTGGCACTCAGCGCGATGAGCGTAGCAGCAGGGTATGGGGACTATATGCTGGCTGTCACATCCAGCCATTTCGGGAGCGCAGAAAAAGAATTCCGTTTTCCTTTGGGGTATGCGAACCAACGGCCATTATCTGCGCATTGGACTGTGACAGGGAGCGGTGCATTTCTGGTGGGTACCGAAAAAAGCCATATCCGCATCAGCGGGGTAACCGTAGGTAAAATTGTGGATTATGGGCTAAAAGATTCCCAGAATATGGGAGCATGTATGGCGCCGGCCGCGGCGGACACCATTGCACAGAACCTGCAGGATTTTGGGAGAAAAGTGGAAGATTACGACAGAATTATTACCGGAGACCTGGGGTACGTGGGGCAGGATATTCTGTTCGACCTGATGCAGGGAAAAGGCTATGATATTAAGACAAAACATATGGACTGCGGCATGACAATCTATGACCAGCAGGCCCAGGATACCCATGCAGGGGGAAGCGGGTGCGGGTGTGCGGCAGTCACTCTGGCGGCCTATATTCTGCCGAAGGTGAAAAAAGGGGAGTGGAAGCGAATTCTGTTTGTTCCTACAGGTGCACTGATGTCCACCGTCAGTTTTAACGAGGGAGCCAGCGTGCCCGGTATTGCACATGCCATTGTGCTGGAACATTGTTAGTTTAAAAGAAGCAGGGTTGTAAATTTAAAAATTACGCCCTCAAAGGAGGTTCTTATGGATTATTTAAAAGCATTTTTAATAGGCGGTATCATCTGTGCAGTGGTGCAGATTCTGTTGGACCGTACAAAACTTATGCCGGGAAGGATCATGGTACTTCTTGTATGCAGCGGTGCTGTTCTGGGGTTCCTTAATATATACGAGCCATTCCAGAAATTTGCAGGTGCAGGGGCAAGCGTTCCGCTGCTTGGTTTTGGCAATGTTCTCTGGCAGGGCGTGAAGGAAGCGGTAGATAAAAATGGATTTCTGGGAATATTTATGGGCGGTTTCAAGGCAAGCGCCGTTGGAATCTCGGCAGCCTTGATTTTTGGGTATATTGCATCCTTTATTTTCGAGCCGCGGATGAAAAAATAAAATCCATATAAAATATATGTAAAATTATGTTGTTTTTTGTAAATGATAATGTTATCGTAATAATGCGGGAAAATTTCAAATAGCAGTATATTTTTAGGAGGAAACGTATGAATTACGTAAGCATTATTATCCCTTTTGTCGGGGGCCTTGGCATGTTCATATATGGAATGCAGATTATGGCCCAGGGGCTTGAAAATGCCGCCGGCAGTAAGATGAAGACATTATTGGAAGCACTGACAAAGAATAAGTTTTTTGGTGTTCTGCTCGGTGCTTTTATTACGGCCGTTATTCAGAGCTCTTCGGCGACGACGGTTATGGTTGTCGGTTTTGTGAATGCGGGGATTATGAACCTGACCCAGGCAATGGGAGTGATCATGGGGGCCAATATCGGTACAACCGTTACCGGCTGGCTTGTATCCAGTGTGGAGTGGGCGAAGTTTTTAAGCCCCGGCAATCTGGCTCCGATCGCCATTATGCTTGGTGTGATCGTAATGCTGACAGGGACCAGGCGTTCGACAAAGGATGTCTCCAGCATTATCATAGGATTTGGTCTGTTGTTTGTCGGTATTACGACGATGTCATCGGCAGTCTCTCCGCTGCAGGAATCAGAAGGATTCCGCAATATCTTTGTGACACTTGGACACAATCCGTTTCTTGGGATTATTGCAGGAGCGGTGGTCACGGCCATTATTCAAAGTTCTTCTGCATCTGTCGGTATTCTGCAGAGCCTTGCGGCGGCGGGGCTGGTTCCGTTCAATGCTGCGGTTTACATTATTATGGGACAGAACATCGGTACCTGTGTAACAGCTATCATGTCCAGTATCGGTGCAAAAAAGACGGCGAAGACAGCAGCGGTTATGCACCTTTTATTTAATATTATAGGAACCGTGCTCTTTAGTGTTGTTGCGATCGTATTTTTCAAGGTCATCTACCCGAATGCGGGAGGCGGCATTATCACACAGACAGAGATCAGTACGGTGCATACAATCTTTAATATTGGGACAACTGTCCTTCTCTTCCCGGTTTCTGACTGGATCATTAAACTGGCCAAGAAGATGGAAAAGGAAGACGACAGAGAGGTGGACCAGAGCCGTGTACTTTTGGACGACAGAATCCTGGAGACACCTGGGATTGCACTGCAGTCAGCAGTCAGCGAGGTTGTCCGTATGGGAACCATCGTAAAGGGGACATTGGAAAAGTCCAGGAATGTTATGTTTACAAAAGACTATCAGGAGATTCTGGATATTAAAGAGGAAGAAAATGTGGTGGACAGGCTGTGCAGCGGCATCACTGATTATGTCATCAAGATCAGCGCGCTGTCCATTAATGAGAAAGAGCACCAGCACATTGCGAGTATCCTGCAGACCCTGTCAGATATTGAGAGAATCAGTGATTACTGCGAAAATATTTCGGAATTTGCTGAGACACTGCAGGAAAGAAAGGCAGAATTTTCCGAAATCGGTACTGCCGAGCTCAGAGAGATGATCAATGTCTGTATCGACAGCTACGTGTATGCAATCGAGGCATTTGAGGAAAACAGCAAAGAGAAGGCTATGAAGGTGATAGAGAAAGAGAGCCAGGCTGATGATCTGGAGATCCGCCTGCGCAGCGAGCATATGAAACGTCTGGCCACGAACCAGTGCAATACGGATGCGGGAATTGTATATCTGGATGCACTTGTGTGTCTGGAACGTATCTCTGACCACTCCAGAAACATTGCAGAAGAAGTACTTACAGTAGCAAATTAATCTACAG
This sequence comes from Eubacterium sp. BIOML-A2, assembly GCF_009680135.1. NCBI lineage: Bacteria > Bacillati > Bacillota > Clostridia > Eubacteriales > Eubacteriaceae > Eubacterium > Eubacterium sp. BIOML-A2. The sequence goes on along the minus strand of NZ_WKZK01000016.1, from coordinate 21,675 downwards.
GGACTGCTGCACGAACCGCTGAATGCGGTGAGTCGGCAGTCCTTTAGAGTAACAGTTCAGGCATGTCTGACCTGTTACTCTTTCTATCAAAAAGGCCCGGCAAAACTACGCCGGGTCTTCTGTTATCTGCGTTTAAGGTTTCAGTGCTTCGTCCAGCATTGCCGCTATATTTTCCGGCGGAACATCATCGAGAATCGTTCCCTGGCTCGGTGAGAGAACCAGTCCGGTTGGAAAGATTTCACGAAGTTGTCGTACCTTAGCCCTGACTTCCTCGGGGGTGCCGTTAGGAAGCAGTTCCTGTATATCTATTCCACCGCAGAAAGAGACGCTTTCCCCATAGGTATCTTTAATCCGGCTTGGATCCATTCCAACGGCTGTAGCCTGCAGCGGATGGATAAAATCGGCTCCCGCTTCAATGAGTTCCGGCATAGCGTCGAATATGGCTCCGCAGGAGTGATAGATGACTTTGACTCCATAGCTGTGGGCCTGCTCAATAATCTTTTTAGCTCCCGGCATAACAAAATCATGAATCATTTCCCGGGAGAGCATAAGCCCCTGTTGGCTTCCAAAGTCATTGGCAATAATAATGGCATCCAGCATTCCCTTTGTGGACTCAAAAACCACTTCATTAGCTTTCAAGTAGAAATCCACAATTTTATCGTCCACAGCCATGTAAATCTCCGGATTGCTGACCATATTCATCAGCGCAGTCTCCATGCCGAATGCGGCGCATGTATCCTGAAAATGTGCGCTCCATACCTGTGCTAGGGTGGCGCGGCCATCCGGAGCCATTGCACAGCGGCGTCTTACTTCCTCCGCATCAATATACTTTCTTGGGTCCGGCCAGTCGAAAAAATCCAGATCCGATATCTCCTGCGCAGTTTTAAAGCAGCCGTCGGCCGTCAGGGTCCGGTGGTCCGGATCTACGTTCGAGCCATTTCTGTACCAGTCGAAAGCGGCTGCTATGCTGGTAGCGTAACCTGAATCATAAGGAATATCAAAAGCATACACATCATCGCCTGCTTTGACCTGCAGCTCGTGCCAGTTGGATACGCCGAAATACCGGCATAGGATATTCATTTCCTCTCCGATCGGTGCACTCATCCATATGGGGGGTCTGTCTAAAGGCTGCCTTGCTGCGGCAGCAAGAAAACGTTCTTTTCCTGTCATTTTTAAATCTCCTTTCGTTAGAGTACGGAACTCCTTTAAACTAATATTAAAAAAAATCCAGGCTGTATACAAGACACTGGAAAATATTGAAATAGTATGAGAGTATTATTTCTCGGTAAGAAATTGACGTGATTTCCATTATTATTTATAATAAGATAGTACAAAAATTAAAATGAGCCAAAGACAGGAGATGAGGCTATGGAATATATAAAAGATGCCCCTTTTGCAAATATATTTGTATGTAACGGCGATATAGATTTTCATGACTATTATTATATATCGCCATTTAAGGAGATCGAGGACAGCATTTATTATTGTGTCAACAGAACGGGAATTGAATCCCGGGTACCCAGTCTGTTCTTTGTAGAACGGGACAGTACCATGAGCTGCTGCGAGGTGTTCTGCATTTTTTCTGGAAAGGGAAAGCTGACTTTCCGGGGCAATACTTACGAGTTGGGTAAAAACCAAGTGATTGTGCTTCCTGCTGGGGAAGAACATTCTTATGGAAGTGATGAGGCGGAGCCGCTTGGAATGTCATGGGTAGAATTCTATGGGGGCGACAGCAGAAGGCTGACGCGCCATATCGTAGACACACAGGGCCCTGTGATCGAAGGAATGATATTTTCAGATGCGTCCGCAGCATTGGGAATATTACAGCAGAAACTAATGATTGATGAGCGGCAGAATGTCTCCCTGGAGATCTACAGCCTGCTGCTGGAAATATTAAAAAATGAGAGACGCTACGCAATGGTCGAGATTTCCCAGGATGTAAAAGCCAACTTCTCCCGCGTAGAGGCTTACATAGACGCCCATCTAAGGGATGGGATTACAAACAGCCAACTGGCGGATGTCTGTGGGATCAGCCTTCCCTATTTTATCAAACAGTTCAAAGCCATTTACCGGATGACACCCCAGGAATTCGTTATGAACAGAAGGCTGAGGAAAGGCAGACAGATGCTGATGCAGACTGGACTGCCGGTCGACGAAATCTCGGAAATGCTGGGCTTTTGCAATACAAGCCATTTCATACGCCGCTTCAGAGAAAAAGAAAAAATGACTCCGGCGCAGTACAGGGGGGCTTATCGGATTGGGTAGAATCTGCTTCGGAAGCAGATTCTACCCATGTGGGCGTCCGATTTTGCAATTCTATGGTTTAATTGGATATCATGGGGTTTAATTTGTTATATAGCCGTAAGGTCTTGGCTTCGTTTGTAATCTCCAAAAGAATTGTCTGTTTGAAATCGTAAAAGATTATCATAAAGTAACGGTGTTTATCACCATCACCAATCAGATCCCGGAGGGCTTCTATTACTATCCCATTGACCACTATTTCACCGTGAACATTTATTTTTTTATTTATAATCTGGGCTTCCGAACCGATGTAGATATTTTTAATTCTGCATGCTGGCAGCGTATATGTTAGTGTATCACTGCCCCTGTCTTTTACTGTCAGAACTTGTCCGGATATACCCAGTGTCACTGTTGTTCCCCTGCTGACTGACGGTATTCCATCTAACATAATAAAATCTGCCTCTGGATCTTTATTGCTGCTGCTGAATAATCCCATAATATTTTCCTCCTTAAAGTTCAATTGAGAAAGACCGCTGCCCGTTATTTGAGTATCTCCAATTGTTATTTCTCAAATGTTTTGTTTTTTAATTTTCTTTATTATATAATACAACGCGCTATATGTCAGCGCAATTCGTTCACTGAATAATTTTTTTTACTGTCATGCACTTAACAAGGATTTAACATTATGATGATTTCAAATTTTACATTGATTTTATATGATTGCATTGTGAAGAAAATGGTTCAAGTAAATGTCGGGTATTCGCCCGAAGATTAATTTAAGATGTAAAGGAGAATTGTGAAATGAGAATGAAAAAGTTTATTGCAGTTTTATCTATGGTTAGTATGCTGGCAGTTGCGGCAACAGGATGCGGCAGCGACAGCAAGGCGGGAGATACTGCCGAGGCAAATGCAGATACAAAGACGGAGCAGGAGAGTGCTTCCTGGGACAGCTCCTATGATATTACAATTGTATCCCGTGAGGATGGTTCTGGTACAAGAGGCGCGTTTATCGAGCTATTCGGGATCGAAGAAAAAAATGGCGATGAAAAGGTTGATATGACAACGGAGGAGGCGCAGATTACAAACAGCACTTCCGTTATGATGACGACAGTAGCAGGCGACGAGTACGCGATCGGATATATTTCACTCGGATCACTGGACGACAGTGTGAAGGCCTTAAAAATCGACGGTGCAGAGGCAACCGCTGAAAATGTAAAATCTGGTACATATAAAGTATCCAGACCGTTTAACATTGCAACCAAGGAAAACCTGGACAACGAAGTGGCAAAAGATTTTGTTAACTTCATTATGAGCGAGGAAGGGCAGGCCGTTGTAGAAGAAAATCACTATATTGCAGTGGATGATGTAAAACCTTTTGAGGGTACAAGCCCGTCAGGAAAGGCGGTAGTCGGCGGTTCATCTTCCATCTCTCCGGTAATGGAAAAGCTGATCGAGGCATACAAGGCTGTCAATGCAAATGCCGAAATCGAACTTCAGACAACGGATTCTACGACAGGAATGACATCTGCGATTGACGGAAGCTACGATATCGGAATGGCATCGAGAGAGCTGAAAGATACGGAACTGTCAGAGGGGCTTCAGGCGACTGTGATTGCAACAGACGGAATTGCAGTGATTGTGAACAAAAACAGCACAGTAGATGAGCTGAGCAGTGATCAGGTAAAAGCAATCTATACCGGTGAGGCAGTCACCTGGGATGACGTGATTGAATAAAGCTCAGAAACCTGACCAGGAAGAGGGAATTGAATCGATGAAATCAAAAGCATGGAATGAGAAATTCATGCAGGGAGTATTCTTCATTGCCGCCTGTGCTTCGGTGCTGGCGGTAGCTCTCATTTGTGTCTTTTTATTTGCAAATGGAGTCCCTGCGATGAAAGAGATCGGATTTGTAAAATTTATCACCGGGGAAATGTGGAAGCCGAACAATGATATATACGGCATCCTTCCCATGATCGTCGGCAGTATTTATGTGACGGCAGGAGCAATCATTGTGGGCGTGCCCATAGGGATTCTGACCTCCGTATTTATGGCAATGTACTGTCCGAAAAAGATTTACCGGCCGCTGAAGGCGGCAACAGAACTTCTGGCTGGTATCCCTTCTGTTGTATATGGATTTTTCGGGCTGGTTGTCCTGGTTCCCTGGGTAAGAGAACTTGGAAGAACATGGCGTGATATGGGACTGACAAAAAGCAGCGGAAACGGCAGCGGTATTTTAACAGCTTCTATCCTTCTGGGAATGATGATTCTGCCTACGATTATCGGTGTGACAGAGTCTGCCATCCGTTCCGTGCCGCAGCAGTATTATGAAGGCGCGCTGGCGCTGGGGGCCACCCATGAAAGAAGCATATTCCGGGTGATCATGCCGGCGGCAAAATCCGGGGTAATTGCAGGAATTGTCCTGGGAATCGGCCGTGCGATCGGAGAGACAATGGCCGTGATCATGGTGGCAGGTAATCAGGCCAGAATGCCTGCAGGCCTCCTGAAGGGTGTCAGGACTCTGACAGCCAATATCGTGATTGAGATGGGGTATGCCGCAGAGTTACACAGAGAAGCGCTGATTGCAACGGGTGTGGTTCTGTTTGTATTTATCCTGATTATCAACTTCAGTGTAGCATTATTAAATAGGAGGTCCGGCCGTGAGTAATCAAACAACATTTCGTCAAAAAATGAAAACCTATCTTCATCATCCGGGTTCCTTTATCATGATGCTTCTGGTTTTGCTGGGTGCCGTCGTTACTTTTACAGTACTTATCTTCCTGATCATTTATATATTGGTGCACGGTGTTCCCTATATTAAGCCTTCTTTATTTTCCTTTACCTACACTTCGGACAATGCATCTTTGATGCCGGCGCTGGTGAATACGGTGACCATGACGCTGCTGTCACTGGTTGTAGCCGTTCCCCTGGGGATTTTCGCTGCAATCTTCCTGGTAGAGTATGCGAAAAGAGGCAACAAATTTATGGGAATCATCCGCCTCACAACAGAGACATTATCCGGCATTCCGTCAATCGTATACGGACTGTTTGGAATGCTGTTCTTTGTAAATACGCTGGACTGGGGCTTTTCCCTACTGGCAGGTGCATTTACACTGGCCATTATGATTCTCCCGCTGATCATGCGCACGACGGAAGAGGCCCTGAAAGCAGTGCCGGATACTTTCCGCGAGGGGAGCTTCGGCCTTGGGGCAGGAAAGCTCAGAACCGTGTTCCGGATCGTGCTTCCGTCCGCCATACCGGGCATCCTTGCAGGTGTGATCCTTGCAATCGGCAGAATTGTCGGAGAAACAGCGGCGCTGATGTATACGGCAGGAACCGTGGCAAATATACCATCCAGCGTGATGGGGTCCGGAAGGACCCTGGCCGTGCATATGTATAACCTGGCAAGCGAGGGGCTTTATATGGATCAGGCTTACGCCACAGCAGTGGTTCTGCTGCTTCTGGTCGTGGGTATCAATGCATTATCCAGTGTGATAGCCAGGCGTTTAACAAAAGCATAAAGAAAGGAATCAGATATGGGAAAAATAAGTATCAAAAATCTGGATTTGTATTACGAAGATTTCAAAGCCCTGAAGGATGTAAACCTGGAGATAGAAGCGAATAAAATCACAGCATTTATCGGGCCCAGCGGCTGCGGTAAATCGACGTTGTTAAAGTCCATTAACCGGATGAACGATCTGGTTGAGGGCTGCCGTATTGAAGGGGAGATCCTGCTGGACGGTGAAAATATATTCCGGGGAATGGATGTGAACCTGCTGCGTAAACGTGTGGGTATGGTGTTTCAGAAGCCGAATCCGTTTCCGATGAGCATATACGACAATATTGCATTTGGGCCGAGGACCCACGGAATTCATTCCAAATCCCGGCTGGATGATATTGTGGAAAAGTCCCTGCGCAGCGCGGCGATCTGGGAAGAATGCAAAGACCGGCTGAAGAAAAGTGCACTGGGGATGTCCGGCGGGCAGCAGCAGCGTCTGTGTATAGCCAGGGCGCTGGCGGTGGAGCCGGAGGTTCTCCTGATGGATGAACCCACATCCGCGCTGGATCCGATTTCCACATCGAAGATAGAAGACCTTGCGATGGAACTGAAAAAAGATTATACTATAGTCATGGTAACGCATAACATGCAGCAGGCGGTGCGCGTGTCGGACAATACGGCATTTTTCCTTCTTGGCGAGGTGGTAGAATACAATGATACGGAGAGATTGTTCTCCATACCCGCGGATAAGCGGACAGAAGATTATATTACAGGGAGGTTTGGTTAAAAAATGCGGAATAGATTTGACATGCAGCTACAGTTACTGGATGAGCAGCTCACTCATATGGGAGAGCTGTGCGAGACGGCCATTGCAAAGGCGACGAAAGCGCTGGAGGAATGCGATATGGAACAGGCCAGAGCGATCATGGAGGCCGATGAAGAGATCGACCAGATGGAGAAGGATATTGAAAGACTGTGCCTGAAGCTTCTTTTACAGCAGCAGCCTGTGGCAAAGGATCTGCGCAGGATCTCGGCGGCGCTGAAGATGATCACGGATATGGAGCGCATCGGCGACCAGACGGCAGATATTGCGGAGATTGTGATATCCTCCAGGCATAATACCGCGGCCGATATCAAGGAAATCGGCATCATGGCGGCAGCAGCGAGCAGGATGGTGCGGGACAGCGTAACGGCCTATGTAACAAAGGACCTGGAACTGGCCAAGAACGTTGTGGAGGCCGACGATGCCGTAGACCATTTGTTTGACACGATCCGTGACGAACTTGTGGACTATATCCGGAAAGAAAGAGGCGAAAATGGAAAGAGAATCTTTGACCTGATTATGGTGACAAAGTATCTGGAGCGTATTGGCGACCATGCTACCAATATCGCCGAATGGGTCGAATTTTCTATCACAGGGGTCCACAGAAATGGAACGGCTCTGGGAGAAAAATTGATAAAGGAGTGACAACATGATATATTGCGTAGAAGATGACGACAACATCCGGGAGCTGGTGATTTACACACTGGAGACTACAGGGCTCAAGGCACAGGGCTTCGCGGAAGGCGGCTCTTTTATGGAGGCTTTGGCGTTCGATACGCCAGAGCTTATTTTGCTTGATATTATGCTGCCGGGAGAAGACGGGCTTTCCCTGCTCCGTAAGCTGAAGAGTTCTTCTAAGACGAAGGACATTCCTGTGATTATGGTAACGGCCAAGGGCGCGGAGTACGATAAGGTAATCGGCCTGGATTCAGGGGCGGATGACTATGTGACAAAGCCGTTTGGAATGATGGAACTCGTGTCCAGGGTAAAAGCCGTCATGCGGCGTACGGGCAGAGCGCCGGACAAAGATGATATGAGCGTGGGCGGCGTCTGTGTGAATGTAAAAAAGCACGAGGTGACCGTGGACGGAAAAGCCGTTACACTGACACTTAAGGAGTTCGAACTGCTGGAAGGACTGATGAGGAATCAGAATATTGTACTCACGAGGGATCAGCTGCTGGAGGATATCTGGGGCTATGATTTTGACGGTGAGACCAGAACGGTAGATGTACATGTACGGACGCTGCGGCAGAAACTGGGAGAGAAAGGCGAGATTATCGAGACTGTGAGGGGCGTTGGATACCGCGTAGGAGGAGCGAATGAGAGCTAGAATCCAGAGAAGCATGGTGTTTGTGCTGTCTATAACGCTGCTGATCTCTTATTTGGTTCTGACCGTTGTGATATACCGGCAGAACCTGACTTTATTGAAGACAGAGGTGCGGCAGGAGGCCAGATATATCAAGACTGCGATTAATATTTCGGGCCCGGCCTACCTGGAACAGATGGATGAAGTGGATGTGAGGACCCGGGTGACCCGGATTGATACAGACGGAACCGTGGCGTATGATTCCAGACGGGACGAATCCACGCTGGACAACCACAGATTCAGGCAGGAGGTGGAAAGCGCCCTGAAGAGCGGCAGTGGTGAGGATATCCGGGTATCCGGCACGCTGGGAAAAGAGATGTATTATTACGCCCTTCTTCTGGATGACGGTACAGTACTGCGCGTATCTAAGCTGATGGACGGACTGGTGAGTACGGCTCTGAGAATGCTGCCGGTGATATGTATTCTGGCCGCTGTTATGCTGGTTATGGCCTGGCTGATGGCAAAATGGCAGACCGCCCGGCTGATCAAGCCCATCAATGAACTGGATTTGGAGCATCCGCTGGACAATGCTGTGTACGAGGAGATGACCCCTCTTTTGGAGGCGATGGACCGGCAGAATAAGGAGAAGGATGCCGTTTCCAATATGCGCAAGGAATTTTCCGCCAATGTCTCCCATGAACTAAAGACGCCGCTGACTTCTATATCGGGGTATGCGGAGATCATGAAAAATGGAATGGTGAGGCCCGAGGACGTTCCTAAATTCTCTGACAGGATATACAAAGAGGCACGGCGCCTGATTACGCTTGTGGAAGATATTATCAGGCTCTCCAAGCTGGATGAGGAGTCTGTGGAGCTTGAGAAAGAGGATGTGGACCTCTATGCCCTCTGCCGGGAGATCGTGAGCCGTCTTTCCCCGCAGGCAAACGCGAAAAAAGTGCACATCGTGGTGGAGGGAGAGCCTGTCGTGTATCACGGTATCCGCCAGATTTTAGATGAAATGATCTATAATGTCTGTGAAAATGCGATCAAATACAACACAGCGGACGGTCAGGTGTCCGTCTGGGCCGGCAATACGCTTCAGGGGCCAAAGGTATGCGTTGCAGATACCGGGATCGGAATACCGAAAGAGCACCACGAACGGATATTTGAGCGTTTTTACCGTGTGGACAAAAGCCACTCCAAAGAGAGCGGCGGCACCGGGCTGGGCCTTTCTATTGTAAAACATGGGGCGCTTCTGCACGGAGCCAGGGTGGCCGTGGACAGCGAGCCGGGAAAGGGGACACGCATAGATATTAAATTTTGATATAATTTATTAAAAAAGTATAAAATATATCATTGAAAAACCGTTTGGGCTGGTGTAAACTAGACCATGCGGTTTTTTGCCGCTTCAGAGCATCAAAGCAAGAAAGCCTAAAGGAGAAACAGACAATGAAAGGGCATGAACTTTTAGAAAAACTGCTGCAGTCTTATCAGGCGGCTTTTGATATTACCCGTCCATATGATGTCGAAGGGGACAGATACGAAGCGTATGCGGCTTTTAATGTGACCAGCGCAAAGTATGTCCTTGTGAAGAAGGCTGAATTGTGGCGGGCAGATTGTTTTGAGCATACGTTTTTTTCGTGCATAGACAGACTGAAAGCAGAGGATATCCAGCGCTTCCGCGGGCACATTGTTTCATTCATTGAGCCTGAACTGGTGAGGAATGGAGAAGCCTGTACCTGCGAGAATCATATGTATACATATATCACGGCGGTGTTTATCAGCGAGAGAGGTTTGACAAAGGAGGCGGAAAAGGCCGTCAGAGACTTTAAGTTTTTTAAGAATTACCGGCTTGGCCTGCGGGGATATGCAGAGGCCAGGGTGCTCGTTTTTGATATGGAGAACCGCAGGGTGTCCGGCAACCGGGCGGCGAGGGAGCTGGTCAAAGGATATGAGAAGGTCTTCTGACCTTTTTATATAAAGCTATAATTACGAAAAAAGGAGTGTGAACAATGAACGCAGTAGTAATTTTACTTGCAGGTATTCTGATTCTGGTCATTGCGTATGTTACATACGGCAAATGGCTTGCAGGACAGTGGGGTGTGGATCCGGGGAGAAAGACTCCGGCACATGAGCTTGAAGACGGGATGGATTATTGTCCGGCCAAGGCGCCTGTATTGATGGGACATCATTTCTCTTCGATTGCAGGGGCAGGCCCGATTAACGGCCCGATACAGGCGGCTGTATTCGGATGGGTGCCGGTATTGCTATGGGTATTGATCGGAGGTATCTTCTTCGGAGCAGTCCATGATTTCGGCGCATTATTTGCATCGATCCGCCACAAAGGGCAGTCCATCGGTGAAGTAATCGCTGACTCTATGGGGACAAAGGCTAAGAAGATATTCATTATCTTCTCTTACCTGACACTACTCCTTGTTGTTGCCGCATTTGCATCTATTGTTGCAAATACATTTATGGCAACCTATACGGAGTCCGGAGCGGTGGACTACGCTGCATCTGCAGCGAATTCATCAACGGCGATGATATCGATTTTGTTTATCGTGATTTCTGTGATATTCGGATTCCTGGTTTACCGCAAAAACGCATCACTGGGCGTGTCTACCGTCATTGGCGTGATTGCCATTATTCTCTGTATGGTAATCGGACTGAACTGGCATCCTCTGTACCTGAATAATAAGACGTGGATGGTTATTGTGGGAATTTATATTTTAATTGCATCCGTAACACCGGTTTGGATCCTGTTACAGCCGCGTGACTATCTGAGCTCTTTTTTGCTTTATTTTATGATGGCGGTTGCGGTGATCGGTGTGATCGGCGCGGGGATAACAGGAAATGCAAGTCTGGATATTCCTGCATTTACCGGATTTAAGGATACGCTGATGCCTACAGGAACCTCTTTGGGATATATGTTCCCTGCATTGTTTATCACCATCGCCTGCGGCGCGATTTCAGGTTTTCATTCACTGGTTGGTTCCGGTACCACTGCCAAGCAGCTGAACAGTGAGAAAGATGCCCGCCCGATCGCATACGGCGGTATGCTGATCGAGTGCGCGCTGGCAATTATTTCTCTTTGTGCTGTCGGATATGTATGGAAGTTTTACTCCGCAGGGGAACTGGTAGTGCCTACGAATGTATTTGCAACCGGTATTTCCAAGATGACGTCCACGATCCCGTTCTTAAAGGGAGCTGAAAGTGTGATATTCTCTATGCTGGTGCTTGCAGTCTCCGCATTCTGCCTGACTTCCCTGGATACGGCTACACGGCTTGCCCGCTATATGTTCCAGGAATTCTGGCTGGAACCGGGCGAAGAGGTCAAATCGGTGACCGGTTATAAGAAGGTTCTGACTAATCCATACGTGGCAACGATTATTACTGTTGTTCTTGGCATTGCGCTTGGTATGACCGGATATGCAAATGTATGGCCGCTGTTCGGAGCTGCAAACCAGCTGCTGGCTGCCCTGGGCCTCCTCGCGGTTGCGACATGGCTTGGCAAGGTGGGCAAGAACAATAAAATGTTCCTGGTTCCGATGGCTTTTATGCTGATTGTAACCATTACTTCGCTGTGCCTCACAATTAAGTCCAACTTTGCCGGAATTCTTGCCGGTGCGGACGGAGTTGGCTGGTGCTATATCCGGCTTGTGATCAGCGTACTTCTGATTGTACTGGCAGCAGTGCTTGCCGTGGACGGAATCAAGACTCTGACAGGCCAGTCAAAGAAAAAAGCAAAGGCATAACAGAAGAATTTTGGTTGACAATTCAGGCCATTTAAATTCGTCTGCGTCGAAGGTCTGTATGTCTGTAACCATCAAGTTTTCGTAGGGTCCTCGCAGACCTGTCGGAACTGTTACTTTTTGTCCTTTTGTTAAATGAATAACTATATAAAGTGAGATGACTTTACCCTCAAAGCATGCTAAAATAAATTACTTAGGATCAAAAAGTAATTTAATAGGGATATCTGCAATTGTTTCGGCAATTTGTAAATACTATCCCATAGATGTTTTGGGGGTTTTTACATGGATGAAAGGGTTAGCATGAGAAAAGATGCAGAACAGATCGTGATAAAAAATATAAACGCAGCGAATCCCGCTTCTGACAGGGACGATGGAGAAAGAACGGGCGGAGGCGAGGCAGTCTGCAGTCCGGCAGGCTTTACGGGCAGAGAACAGGAAGCTATGCGGGATGTGCTGGATCTGGCAATGAATATGGGGCGGGTACTGCTGAAGAACGGGGCGGAGATTTTCCGGGTGGAGGAGACCATTGAACATGTCTGCAGGAGATTTCACATTAAGGATGTGGAATCTTTTGTCATGAGCAACGGTATTTTTATGACTGCCAGGGATGAGGCGGAGGAAGTGTATGCCAAGGTGAAGCATATTCCGATTTCCGGCTTCCATTTAGGGATTGTTACCGAAGTGAATGATCTGTCAAGAGAGATTGCGGCTGGAAAGGTGGGGCTGGAGGAGGCAAAGGAGCGGCTGCGGCGGATCGAGGCGATGCCGCCCAAGAGGGGACGGTTCCGGGTATTTGCCGCAGGCATTGGAAGCGGCTGTTTTTGCTATCTGCTGCAGGCCAACCTATGGGAAAGCATGCTGGCAGTCGTGATTGGGTGCCTACTGTATATATTTGTGATCTTTGCGGAGAACCACAGGCTGTCAAAGATTATCATTCATATTGTGGGCGGAGGGCTTATTACGATTATGGCGCTGTTTGCTCTTCAGATTCCGTGGCCCTTCCCGGTGAGGATAGACAAGCTGATCATAGGCTCCATACTGCCGTTGGTTCCGGGGCTGGCATTTGTCAATTCGATCCGGGATATTGCAAACAGCGATTTTATCTCAGGGATCGTAAGGATCGTGGATGCCCTTCTCGTCTTTGTCTATATCGCCATCGGAGTCGGGTTCGTGCTGGGATGTTTCAATAAGCTCACGGGAGGTATGATACCATGACAGGATTTGTGCTGGTTAATATGTTCTGCTCTTTTCTGGGGACAATCGCATTCTCTGTTTTATTCAATGTGCCGCGGAGATTTTACTTCTGCTGCGGGCTGACGGGGATGGCGGGATGGCTCTGCTATCTGGCAAGTGAGAATATCGCTTCTATAGCAACTTCTACATTTCTGGGAACTGTGCTGGTGGTGCTGATGTCCAGGATGCTGGCTGTGTGGATGAAGTGTCCGATTACCGTATTCCTTGTACCGGGTATATTCCCGTTGATTCCCGGGGCGGGAGTCTACTATACGGTATATAACCTTGTGCAGGGCAGCCTGCGGGAGGCGGCAGTCAGAGGCATTGAAGCGCTGAAGATTGCTTTTGCGATTGTGCTTGGCATTGTGTTTATTGTCACCATACCGAAGCAGTGGTTCAGCCTCAGCTACTGGCGAAGGAGGCTGCGCGGCGCCTCAGAAAATTCCGATTTGTAGGCTCTGGAAAAGGTGGAATAATCCCGGAATCCGCTGGCAAAACAGGCCTCTGTAATGGGCATGCCGTCCAGGATTAGCTCCCGGGCAAAGAGCAGGCGCCGGTAGGTGATATAGCTGCCGATGGTATAACCGGTCTCTGCCTTGAACAGCCGCATCATATAGTATTTACTGATGTAGAAGATGCCTGCAAGAGTATCGATGTCCAGATGATCCGTAAGATGTCCGTTAATATAATGCATGATATCAACAATCTTAGAATTATACAATTCTGTATCCAGAAACTCCACGCGGTTTTTGATGGCGGCGCGGTTCAGGTGTATCATGAATTCCAAAAACAGCAATTGGCGGTAAAGAGAGCTGGCATACTCCTGATCCTCAAAGGAACGCTCCAGGCGGTTTGTAATCCGGAAAAGAGAACTTTTCTCTAGTGAATGGATTCGAAGTACACTGGAGCGTTCCTTTTTTGCTTTCTCAAAGCAGTAATTCAGATCATATTCCGGCGTCTGATAATCCTCCATAAAACCGGGAGAAATATAGACGATGATTCTCTCATAGGGCAGAGAATTGTCCACCTGTACGCGGTGGATATCGTTGCGGTTCACCAGTACAATGTCGTAAGGTTCAAGTTCATAGGATTTGCCTTCTATGATGTATTGTACTTTACCCTTTATAAATATAGTAATTTTATGAAAGTCGTGGTAGTGAAATTCAAACTCTTTGGAGATACTGTCCTTTAGATGGAATATACGGAAATCGCTGTTTAGATAACCTCTTTTATTGTATTGCTGCATAAGCGTCTCCTTTTCGTTATGATTGTCAGGGATGAAGACACATGAATCCGTGTGCCTCCGGGCATTCCCTGCAAGTGCCTGACTGCTCCGGCCGGCCCCGCGTAAATGCCGTCAAATATAGTATAGAGCATTATCTGCAATGTGAAAAGCATTTAATAAGTATTATATGAAAAAAATGCCTGATATAATGATAGAAACAGGAGGTGCGTTATTATGAAAATTACATTGGAACGTTATCATGGTCTTGGAAATGATTATCTGGTTTTTGATCCGAATAAGAATGAATTAGAATTAAATAAAGCAAATGTGGAGATGCTCTGCAACCGCAATATGGGGCTGGGCTCTGACGGGATACTGGAAGGTCCGTTTATCGGGGAAAAACACATGTCCCTTCGCATATGGAATCCGGACGGAAGCGTTGCCGAAAAGAGCGGAAACGGAGTGCGTATTTTTGCCAAATACCTGAAGGATGCCGGCTATGTGCAGAAGAAGAATTACAAACTTGTGACAGACGGAGGACTGGTGGAAATCACGTATCTGAACGAAGACGGCAGCAGGCTGCGTATTTCCATGGGGCGTCTGTCCTTCTGGAGCGATGAGATTCCGGTGACAGGAGAGCGCCGCGAGGTCATCAATGAAGACATGGTATTCGGCAGGACATTGTATCCGGTAACCTGTGTATCCGTGGGCAATCCTCACTGCGTTATCCCAATGCGTGAGATCTCGCAGCCGCTTGTATGCAAGATCGGTAATTATTCCGAGGTTGCAAGGTATTTTCCGGACAGAATAAATACAGAGATTATGAAAGTGATCGACAACAATAATATTGCCATAGAAACATATGAAAGAGGAGCCGGTTACACGATGGCAACAGGCACAGGAGCGTGTGCAGCAGCAGGAGTGGCCCACAAACTGGGCCTGACCGGAAATAAAGTAATCGTACACATGCCGGGCGGGGAACTGCAGGTAGAGATCGATGATAACTGGGAGGTTTACATGACCGGAGAAGTATTCTATGTGGCAAAAATCTCTCTTTCTAATGAGTTTGTGGAGAAACTGCGGGCGGTTTGACGGCAGGGAGCCGCAAAAGGAAGGGATGGCCGCAAGCCGCCCAAGTGCACCTATGCCGCCTCGAAATGCGGACGCGAACCTAAGAAATTCTAGGAATCTGACAGCCGCGAAAGTGGGGTACGGATGACACATCACGAGAAATTTGATGATTTCTCGCGCTGGGTCATCCGATTTTGTGATTCGGAGATCACAAAATCTCCCCACTTTCCCGGCTGTCGGCTTCCAAGAATTTCTAAGGCCCGCTTTAGCATTTCGAGGCGGCATAGGTGCACTTGGACGGCTTGCGGCCATCCCTTCCTTTCGCTGGGTGCATCCAATCGGTAGGTAAGGCCGTTAACCGGGGAGGCTCCTTAACGGGGGCAGCGTACTGATACGTTTGGCGGCACAGCATAGCTCCGGTATATGAATAACACCTACAATTTTCACTTGCGGGGACTGGGGTGTTTGTGCTAACATAGGTATAACAATTAAAGGCAGGTGATGATATGCTGATTGAGATAGATTTTAACAGTGAAGAGGCGATTTATATTCAGCTGCGCAATCAGATTATTATGGGGATTGCTACTTCTACGATTCATGAAGGGGATTCGCTTCCGTCTGTGCGTCAGCTTGCTGACACGGTCGGGGTGAATATGCATACGGTAAATAAGGCATACAGCGTTCTGAAGCAGGAAGGGTTTATTCAGCTGGACAGAAGACGGGGCGCGGTTATTGCCCTGGATGTGGATAAGATGAAAGCGCTGGACGAGATGAGGGAGCAGCTTACAATTTTACTGGCAAAGGGCTGTTGTAAGAATATTTCCAGGGAAGAAGTGCATAATCTGGTGGATGAAATATTTGATGTGTATGATGGAGCCTTTTAAGAGACTTCTGGAAGGAGTCTCGATTTATGATGGGATAAAGGCGATATAATTTTAAAATTGATTGAATAGTGACAGGAGGAAAATATGCAGATAAATTATACAAATTAGGCCGAATGCGCCATTAAATATGCGGCATCGATGGCAAAGAAGCTGAAGCATCCGTATATTGGTACGGAGCATTTGCTGCTGGGGCTGCGCAAGGAGTTTACAGGGGTGGCCGGACAGATTCTGGCGTCGAACGGCGTGGATGAAGAGCGCATCCTCCATCTGATGGATGAGCTGATTACACCGGCTGGGGATGTGCTGAGTGTGGAGCATCCGGAGGAGAGCCCGAGGCTGCAGTATCTGCTGGAGAACAGCAACAGGGAGGCGCGGTGCCTTCACACAAAAAGCGTGGGTACGGAGCATCTGCTTTTGGCGATGGTCCACGATGTGGACTGTGTTGCAACCAGGATATTGACTACGCTCAATATCAGTCTGCAGAAGATTTTACAGGATGTATTGAATGCGGCAGGAGTGGATCCGAAAGAGTATCAGGAGGAACTGCAGGATGAAACCCACGGAAAAAGCGCCGTGGTGGAGCAGTTCTGTACAGATCTGACTGCCGAGGCGGAAGAGGGCCGGCTGGATCCTGTTGTAGGCCGGGAGCAGGAGATCTACCGACTGATGCAGGTACTGAGCAGAAGGACAAAGAACAATCCCTGTCTGGTAGGGGAACCCGGTGTTGGGAAAACTGCCATTATAGAGGGGCTCGCTTCCAGGATTGCTATGGGTGTGGTACCGGATAATATGAAAGGCAAAAAGATTTACACCCTAGATCTGCCGGGGCTGATTGCGGGCTCCAAGTACCGCGGGGAGTTTGAGGAGCGTATGAAAGGGCTGATTGGCGATGTAAAGGCCAGCGGCAATATTATTCTTTTCCTGGATGAGCTGCATACAATGATCGGAGCAGGCGGAGCGGAAGGAGCGATTGACGCTTCCAGTATCCTAAAACCATCCCTTGCCCGCGGAGAGATGCAGCTGATCGGCGCAACGACGATTGCGGAGTATCGAAAATATATCGAAAAAGATGCGGCTCTGGAGCGCCGGTTCCAGCCGATTACGGTAGAGGAGCCGACCAAAGAACAATGCCTTGAGATCCTGCATGGACTGAGCGGCAAATACGAAGCCCACCACAAGGTATCTGTACGGGAGGAGGCCCTTGAAGCAGCGGTACAGCTGTCGGAAAGATATATTACAGACAGAAATCTTCCGGATAAAGCAATTGATGTCCTGGACGAAGCGTGTTCCAGGGTCAGTATGCGGGGTTATAAAGTGCCGGAGAATCTTAAAAGTCTGGAAGATTCCCTGAAAGAACTGCTCAAGCAGAAAGAGGAGCTCATTAAATCCGGCGACTTTACGAAGGCATCTCTTGTTCACACGGAACAGAAAGCGGTTGAGGATAAGCTGGAAAACCTGAAAAAGCGTTTTCAGAAAAAGACGGCATCCCACCATCCGGAAGTGAAAGAAGACGATATTGCAGACGTGGTATCTGCGTGGACAAAAGTGCCGGTGCAGAAGCTTGCTGAGAGCGATACGGACAGACTGAAAAAGCTGGAACAGGTTCTTCATAAAAGGGTCGTGGGCCAGGAGGAAGCAGTCAGTGCCGTGGCCAGAGCCGTTAAGAGGGGGCGTGTTGGATTAAAAGACCCAAAACGTCCGATTGGTTCTTTTCTGTTCCTAGGCCCCACGGGGGTAGGTAAGACGGAACTCTCAAAAGCGCTTGCGGAGGCGATGTTCGGAAATGAGGATTCTATGATCCGGGTCGATATGTCAGAGTATATGGAGAAGCACTCTGTATCTAAGATGATAGGGTCTCCTCCGGGGTATGTTGGGCATGAAGAAGGCGGACAGCTCAGTGATCAGGTGCGTACGCATCCCTATTCGGTTATACTATTTGATGAAGTGGAGAAAGCGCATCCGGATGTATTTAACATACTTCTCCAGGTGCTGGATGACGGCCATATTACAGATTCCCAGGGGCGGAAAGTAGATTTCTGCAATACGGTAATCATTATGACATCCAATGCGGGTGCAAAAGCAATTGTAGAGCCTAAGAAACTGGGATTTGCCGCCAAAGAAGATCCGGCAGGGGATTATAAGCGGATGAAGCAGAACGTGATGGATGAGGTGAAAACGATCTTCCGTCCGGAGTTTCTGAATCGGATTGATGAAATTATAGTATTCCATGCGCTGAACAATACCCATATGAAGCAGATTGTAACTCTGCTGTGCAGAGAATTCACAAAACGCGTGAAAGAACAGATGAATATAACACTTACGCTCAGGGAATCTGCGAAGAAATTCATTGTCGAGAAAGGGACCGACGCAAAATATGGTGCCCGTCCCCTCAGGAGAGCCATGCAGACAGAACTGGAGGATAAGCTGGCTGAGGCGATCTTAAACGGTGAAGTAAAAGAAGGGGACCGTGTGGAGGCAGGAGTATCTAAAAAAGAAATTAAATTTTACCCAAAGTCCATAAATGAGTAGAAAATAAAAACGAAGTATTATATAATACAAACAGGATAACCATCAATCTGAAATACCTAGGAGGATAATAAAAATGGCAACAGTAAAAGAACTACTACGCGCAGAAGATGACGGAACACTCAGTTTTGGAGACTATACATTAGCATCCAAGACAAAAATGGACAATTTCGAATTTGAAGGCGATATCTATAAAGTGAAGACATTTAAAGAGATCACGAAGCTGGAGAAGAACGGAATGTTCGTATACGAATCCGTACCGGGAAGCACAGTAGAGAACTTCAAGGCTACTGATGCAGAAGTGACATTCACAGTATCCGCACCTGAAGACGTACAGTTCACATTAGAGCTGGAACCAGACAGTGAGTATGAAGTATTTATCAATGGTACAACAGCTGGCAAGATGATGACAAACTTAAGCGGCAAGTTAAGCGTCAGCACAGAAGTAAGCGAAGGAGACAGCGTGACTGTCAGTGTATCAAAGTGCTAGTACTGGAATTATCTGCATAAAGCAATAAAAAAGGAGACAGGGAAACATAAGCCTGTCTCTTTTTCATAGGTACCTCATAGGGGTCTGATCCTTTTTCCAAAAGAGCAGCCCCCTATGAGGTACCTGGGAGGAAGGAGCATTATGGCGAAGGCAAAAAAAAGTGTATTTTTCTGCCAGAACTGCGGGCATGAGGAGTCAAAATGGCTGGGGCAGTGCCCTGCCTGCAAGGAATGGAATACTTTTGTTGAGGAGAAGGTAAGTACCGCGAAGACAGCAGTGGTTAAGACTGTAAGGGAGGCGGAGGTTGTATCGCTCTCGGAGGTCAGTGCGGACGATCACACAAGGATTCTGACGGGGATACAGGAATTGGACCGGGTACTAGGGGGCGGTATTGTTCCGGGTTCCCTGGTACTGGTGGGCGGCGATCCCGGAATCGGAAAATCAACACTTCTGCTTCAGGTATGTCAGCGGCTGTCACAAGAAAAGAACATTCTATATATATCAGGTGAAGAATCTCTGGCACAAATCAAGCTTCGGGCGAACCGTATGGGGGAATTTAAGGAAAATCTCAAGCTATTGTGCGAAACAAACCTGGAGACAATTAAGAATATTATCGAGGGCCGGCACCCCCAACTGGTGATCATCGATTCTATTCAAACGATGTACAGTGAAGAGGTATCTTCTGCACCGGGCAGTGTATCCCAGGTGAGGGAATCAACGAATGTTTTTATGCAGCTTGCAAAAGGCCTGGGAATTTCTATATTTATCGTGGGACATGTGACAAAAGAAGGAACAGTTGCAGGGCCAAGAGTTCTGGAGCATATGGTGGATACTGTGTTATATTTTGAGGGGGACAGGCATGCGTCCTACCGGATCTTGAGGGGTGTAAAGAATCGTTTTGGCTCTACCAATGAGATTGGTGTGTTTGAGATGAGACAGACAGGGCTCACAGAAGTGGAAAATCCTTCTGAATATATGCTAAGCGGTAAACCGGAAAATGCGTCCGGTTCTGTAGTAGCATGTTCGATGGAGGGCACAAGGCCGATTCTGATTGAAATACAGGCGCTTGTCTGCCAGAGTAATTTTGGGCTTCCAAGAAGAACGGCAGCAGGCACAGATTATAACAGAGTTAATCTGCTGATGGCTGTACTGGAAAAAAGAATCGGGCTGCCGCTTTCCAATTATGATGCCTATGTAAATATAGCAGGAGGGATCAAGATGAATGAGCCTGCAATCGACTTGGGAATTATTATGGCGTTGGTTTCCAGCTATAAGAACCGGCCAATTGATGAGAAAATGATCGTATTTGGGGAAGTAGGGCTGAGCGGTGAGGTCCGGGCAGTCAATATGCCGGAGCAGAGAGTGTCGGAAGCAAAAAAACTGGGGTTTGAGACCTGTGTACTGCCAGCTGTATCAAGAGATATGGTGAAAGATATAAAAGGAATTAAAATAGTAGGTGTTAAAACGATTAATGATGCAATGAATCTTTTATAAAACGTTGTATATTAAGTGTAGAAGGAAGAAGAGTAATGATATCAGTCCAAGAAAAGGAGAAATGGTAATGGAGTTTACAAAAAATAATACATTCTGGATACATGAACCCACCCTGTATCACTTTGAAGAGGGGAAGCTAGCTATCATAACAGAACCGGAAACGGACTTTTGGCAGCGTACCTATTATGGATTCCGCAATGACAATGCACCTGCGCTGCTGATAAAAACTGACGAGCCCTACTTTTCATTTACAATTAAAACCGAATTTGACAGTACCCACAGATTTGATCAGTGTGGCATTATGGTATATCAGGATAGCGATAACTGGCTGAAAGCATCTATAGAATACGAGAATGAGTATTTTCAGCGCCTGGGAAGTGTAGTCACCAATTGTGGATATTCAGACTGGGCGACTACGGATATTCCGGCGGATCAGAAGAGCATGTTTTACAGACTGAGCAGGCGTAAGAGTGATTATCTTGTGGAAAACTCCTACGACGGAATTCATTTTAAGCAGATGAGAATTGCACATCTTTTCCAAGGGGAAGGGCATGTTAATGTTGGGGTATACGCATGCAGCCCTGAAAAATCTTCATTCCAAGCTGTGTTCTCAGAAGCAATATTTTCAGAATGTCTTTGGGAACCGCATCAGTAAAAAATTGCATAACAGCGCTGTCAAATCTAATAATAAAATGTCTAAGTTGTACGAACAAAATAAAAAACAAGAAAATTATTGACAATTACGAACTGGAATGATAATATTAAGTTCCATCGCGGATGACATACCTGCTGCAAGCGAGACTGGCAGAGCGGAAGCTTCTGAGCCAGACAGGAGTTATGCAGGGGTTCGACCAACTGGCAGATCAAGTTGAAAAATGTCGAAAAATGCTTGACAAATAGCAGCGTGATGTGGTAAGCTATTAAAGCTGTCGCATGAGGAACTGGAAACAACTGGAAACTCAATGTAGAAAAGAAAAATAAAAAAGTTCTTGACAGATGACGACGAACATGGTATCATGTAAAAGTTGCTGCTGACGACAAAGAACGACAGCAAAGTACCTTGATAATTAAACAATAGACAACAAACCCTTGAAAATTTCTTATAGAGAAAATTTTTAAGAACAGCATCATAAT